>JBPEXR010000300.1:0-12374 GCA_052031355.1 Paracoccaceae bacterium | reverse complement strand
GCCGGCTGCGGCGCGGCTTCGGCCTGCGGGGCGGGCTGCGGCTCAGACTGCGGCTCTGCCTGCGGGGCAGGTGCTTCGGCCTGGGGCGCCGGGGCGGCACGCAGGGCAGGGGACGACGGGGCGGCGGCAGGCTGCTCGGGTGCGGCGGGGCGCGCTTCCAGCGACGGGCGCAGCACGATCGAGCCCTGTTCCTCGCGGGCGTCGACACGGCGGGCCACTTCGCGCTCGGCGATCTTGGCCAGCATCTCCGCGTCCGGGGTCGGCGGCTCGGCGCCGAAGTAACGGTCGTCCGCGGCCAGGTCGCGGAAGTATTCCGCAATGGCCTTCATCGTGTCGAAGGATTCGTCGAAGCCCTCCAGCGTGCACGAAAAGGTTCCGTAGGAGACCGTGAGTATCTTGTTCGTGTTCACCATGGCTCGCTCGCTTTCTCGATGTCCTGCCTGTCGTATTTACCAAGCAGGAGACGCCGAAACCTGATCGAATCTATGAACGCCAGCGTATCATTTCATGTTCAGATTGTGATCTTCCGCCGGATTCGGCAGGTTTCGCCACATGAATGACACGATCTACCAGGGCGCGGGCCCGGTCACGCTGGTGGGCGGCGGCGCGGTGACGCCGGCCCAGCTGGCCCGGGCATTGGCCATCGCGCCCGAGCTGGTGGCCGCCGATGGCGGCGCAGCCCATGCGCTGGCGGCCGGACATATGCCGCGCGCGGTTGTCGGTGATCTCGATTCGCTCCCCCAGGACGTGGCGCGGCAGATCCCGGCGGACCGGCTGCACCGCATTGCCGAGCAGGATAGCACGGATTTCGACAAGGCGCTGCGGTCCATCGCCGCGCCGCTGGTGATCGCCGTGGGAATGCTGGGCGCGCGCCTGGATCACGAGCTTGCGGCGCTGAACGTGCTGGCGCGGCGGCCGGACCGCGCCTGCCTGCTGCTGGGGGCCGAGGATTGCGCCCTGCACCTGCCGCCGGCCTTCGATCTGGACCTTGCAGCGGGGACGCGGGTGTCGCTCTTCCCCATGGCGCCGGTGCGCGGCACCTCGGAGGGGCTGCGCTGGCCCATCGCGGGGATCGATTTCGCGCCCGGCGACGTGATCGGCACCTCGAACGAGGCGACGGGCCCGCTGCGGCTGCGGATGGAGGGGCCGGGGATGCTGGCGATCCTGCCCGAGGCGCAGCTCGAAGGCGCGGCGCGCGCCCTCAGCCGCCAGCCCGGCTGGTCGCCCGCTCCCTGAGCACGACGTACAGCCCCGAGGCGACGGTCACCGCGATCCCGATCGCCGCCAGCCCGTCCGGCAGATCGCCGAAGAACAGCAGCCCGAAGAAGGTGGCGAAGGGGATTTCCAGGTATTGCATCGGCGCCAGGGTCGAGGCGGGGGCAAAGCGCAGCGACCATGTCATCAGCAGGTGCGCGCCGGTGCCCAGCACCCCGGCCGACAGCAGCAGCCCCACCTCCGGCGCGGCAAGCGGCGAAAGCGCCAGCTCCGGCAGCCCCAGCGCCCCGGCGGCCAGCACCACCGGCACCAGCAGCGCGCAGGCCATCACCCCGTTGACCGCCTGCAGGCCCACCGGGTCGGTCTCGCGCGCGATCATCCGGGTGACCATCATGAAGGCGGCGAAATCGAAGGCGACGAAGAGCGGCCAGAGCGCGGGCAGACCCACCTCGGCGAAGCTGGGCTGGATCACCATCAGCGTGCCGATAAAGCCCACCGCGCAGGCGGCCATGCGGCGCCAGCCGATCTCCTCGCGCAGGAAGAAATGGCCCATCAGCAGCATGATGAAGGGCATGACGAAGGCAATCGCGATCGCATCGGCCAGCGGCAGGTAACGCAGCGCCATGAACATGCCGGCGATGCCGGCCATGTGCAGCCCGGCGCGCAGCAGCGCCAGCCAGAAGGTGCGGCCCCGCAGGCGCCAGGCCCGGCCGGTCCACCAGACCAGCGGCGCCAGCAGCAGCGCCTGCACGGCGAAGCGCACCAGAAGCACCGGCCCCAGGGCCACGCTTTGTCCGGCGATCTTGATGATCGCGTCGCCCAGCGGCGCCAGCGCGCAGAACCCCAGCATCAACCCGATGCCCAGGACCGGGCGATCGGCCACGGGACGGGGCGCGGGCAGGGCGGCGGCGGGCGCGGCGGGGGCGGGCGAGGTTGTCATCCGCGCAGGCTATGCGCGCGCCGCGCGAAGGGCAATGCGGCCCGCCGCGCCCTCCGGGCCCGCCCGTATTTCCCCGGTGCGCTCTTCAGCAGTTGGGTACGTTGACCGCCAGGCCGCCCAGCGAGGTTTCCTTGTACTTCTCGCTCATGTCGGCGCCGGTCTGGCGCATCGTCTCGATCGCGCTGTCGAGGGGCACCAGGTGCGTGCCGTCGCCGCGCAGGGCAAGGCTGGCGGCGGAGACGGCCTTGATGGCGCCCAGGCCGTTCCGCTCGATGCAGGGCACCTGCACCAGGCCCTTCACCGGATCGCAGGTCATCCCCAGGTGATGCTCCAGCGCGATCTCGGCGGCGTTCTCGATCTGCCGCGGGCTTCCGCCCAGAACGGCGCAGAGGCCGGCGGCCGCCATCGCCGCGGCGCTGCCCACCTCGGCCTGGCACCCCGCCTCGGCACCCGAGATCGAGGCGTTGTACTTGACCAGCCCGCCGATGGCGGCGGCGGTCAACAGGAAGTCGGGGATCGCGCCGCGATGCGCCCCCGGCACATGGTCCAGCCAGTAGCGGATGACCGCGGGCACCACCCCCGCCGCGCCGTTGGTCGGGGCGGTGACGACCTGCCCGCCGGCGGCGTTCTCCTCGTTCACGGCCATGGCGTAGCAGGACATCCAGTCGTTGATGACATGCGGCGCCGGCTGGTTGCGGCCGCGCTCCTCCAGCAGCGCGCGGCGGATGGCGGCGGCGCGGCGCTGCACCTTCAGCCCGCCGGGCAGCTCGCCCTCGGTGCTGAGGCCGCGGTCGATGCAATCCTCCATCACCTGCCAGATCCGCTCCACCCCCTCGCGCAGCCCGCGGGCGGTGCCGCGGGCCTCCTCGTTGCGGCGCTTCATCTCGGCGATGGTCAGGCCAGAGCGGTCGGCCATCTCCAGCATCTCGGCAGCAGTCTTGAAGGGGAAGGGCACGGGCGGCGCGCCGGCGTCGGTGTCCTTTCCGGCGGCCAGTTCCGCCTCGGTCAGCACGAAGCCGCCGCCGACGGAATAATAGGTCTCGGACAGGATCACGTCGCCCTGGGCGTCGCGCGCCATCAGCTTCATGCCGTTGGCATGGCCGGGCAGCGGGTCGTCGAAGACGAAGGCCAGGTCGGCCACCGGGTCGAAGGCCAGCGGCGACAGCCCCTCGGGGCAGACGCGTTTCTCCTCGCGGATCGCCTCGAAGGCGCGGGCGGCGGCCTCGGCGTCGTAATCCTCGGGGGTGAAGCCGGCGAGGCCCAGGATCACCGCGCGGTCGGTCGCATGGCCCACGCCGGTATGCGCCAGGCTGCCATGCAGCGAAGCGCGCAGACCGGCGGCGGTGAAGGGCTGGTCGCGCAGCAGGTCCAGGAACCGGGCGGCGGCCACCATCGGCCCCATCGTATGCGAGGAGGAGGGGCCGATGCCGACCTTGAACATGTCGAAAACGGAGAGGAACATCAGGTGGCGCTTCCTTCGGGCGGTTTGGCAAGTTGCGGGGCGCTGAAGGGCCGGTCGCCCAGCCCCTCGGCGCGGGCGGCGGCGCGCGCGGCGGGGCGCACCTCGATCCGCCGGGCAAGGTCGGCCAGACGCGGCGTGGCGTCAAGCGAGAACCATTCCGTGCCGCCGCGCGGGTAGAGCGCGCACCAGCGCAGGCAGACCGCGAGGTAGAGATCGCACAGCGTCGGCTCCGCGCCGCCCAGCACCTCGGCGCGGGCGGCCTCTGCCTCCAGCCGGTCCAGCATCTCGCGCAGGCGCGCGGTGACCTGGGCTGAAAGCGCCGCCTGCGCCGCGGCATCCGCGCCCACGTATTGCGCCGGGTAGAACAGCATCCGCAGATGCGCGTGCAGCCCGTTCGAGAGGTGGAACAGCCATTTGAGATGCGCGCCGCGCCCCGGCGCGCCGGGCGGCGGGGCCAGGGCGCCGTGCCGCTCTGCCAGCCACAGCAGGATGGCGGCGGTCTCGAAGATCGGGCCGTCGCCGGTCTCCAGCACCGGGATCAGCCCGTGCGGGTTCAACGCCCGGTAGGCGGGGCTGCGCTGGGCCGCCGCGCGGCGATCGACCAGGCGGCAGGCGTAGGGCGCGCCGATCTCCTCCAGCGCCAGGCGCACGATCAGCGAGGCATTGTCCGGGGCATAGTGCAGAACGTAGCTCATGCGCGCAGCCTGCCGCGGCCGGGGCAGGCGCGCGTGGCCGAATGCGACAAGCCCAGCGCCGAGCGCGGCCTTGGCGGGCGGCGCGCGTGACATGGGGCGCCGCTGGGCCGGTCAGGGGCGGGGCCTCGCGCCTGGAGAAGGACGCGGTGCGGGCCGCGGGGACGGGCGCATTGCCCCTCGCATGTGGGCTACAACCCGCCTATAAGCCGGGGCATACGCGCAAGGAGGTTGCCATGACCGGAGAATTGTCCCCCATCGACAAGGCCAAGTTCGCCGCCGCCCGCCGTGCCGCCGATTTCGTCGAAGACGGAATGCGCGTCGGCCTCGGGACCGGGTCCACCGCCGCCTGGCTGGTGCGCTGCCTGGGCGAGATGGTCCGCGAGCAGGGGCTGAAGATCCGCGGCGTGCCGACCTCCAGCCGCACGGCCGAACTGGCCCGCGAGGTGGGGATCGAGGTGATCAGCCTCGACGAGGCGAAATGGCTCGACCTGACGATCGACGGCGCGGACGAGTTCGACCGCGACCTGACCCTCATCAAGGGGGGCGGAGGCGCGCTGCTGCAGGAAAAGATCGTCGCCGCGGCCTCGGACCGGATGGTGGTCATCGCCGACGCGGCCAAGGAGGTCGGGACCCTCGGCGCCTTCCCGCTGCCGGTGGAGGTGATCCCCTTCGGCTGGCAGACCACCCGCGCCCTTCTGGAAGAGGCGCTGGTGTCGATGGACGTGCTGGGACGCGATGTCACACTGCGCATGAACGGCGAGGCACCCTACGTCACGGACGAGGGCAATCACATTCTCGACCTGCACCTCAAGCGCATCGGCAACCCGCGCCAGCTGGCGCTGGTGTTGAACCAGATGCCCGGGGTGGTCGAGAACGGGCTGTTCATCGACATCTGCGACGCGGTGGTGATCGGCCACGGCGACGGGCGCGTGACGGTGCGCGACATCAACGAAGGTACGGAGAACGAGGACAGGATCGAGTTTCTGGACGAGGACAACCTCTTTTCCGATCTGACGGACTAAGGACTTTGCATGACGTTTGACTACGATCTTTTCGTGATCGGGGGCGGCTCCGGCGGGGTGCGCGCGGCGCGCGTCGCCGCATCGGAGGTCGGCGCCCGCGTGGCCCTGGCCGAGGAAGACCGCTACGGCGGCACCTGCGTGATCCGCGGCTGCGTGCCCAAGAAGCTGATGGTCTTCGCCTCGGAATACGCCCCGATGGTCGAGGATGCGGCAAGTTTCGGCTGGAAGATCGAACGCGGCGCCTTCGACTGGACGACCTTCCGCGGCCACCTGCACCAGGAGCTGGACCGCCTGGAAGGGATCTACCGCAAGCTCTTGGCAAACGCCGGGGTCGAGACCTTCGACCAGCGCGCCCGCGTCAAGGGGCCCAACGAGGTCGAGCTGGCGGATGGCACCGTCAAGACGGCCAAGCACATCCTGCTGGCCATGGGCGGCCGCCCCGTGCGCCCGCCGCTGGAGAACGCCGAACTGGGCATCACCTCGAACGAGGTCTTCCACCTCGACACCCTGCCCAAGTCGATGCTGATCGTCGGCGGCGGCTATATCGCCTGCGAGTTTGCCGGCATCCTCAACGGTCTCGGGGTGGAGGTGACGCAGTTCTACCGCGGCGCCCAGGTGCTGCGCGGCTTCGACGACGAGGCGCGCGGCCTTGTCGCCGAGGAGATGCGCCAGAACGGCGTCGATCTGCACCTTGGCACCGACATCATCGAGATGGACCGCGCCGAGGGCGGCCTGCGCGTCAAGGCCACCAACGGCACCGAGCAGGTCTTCGACACGGTGATGTTCGCCACCGGCCGTCACCCCAACACCGAAGACATGGGGCTGGAGGAGGCCGGCGTGCAGCTGGGCCGCAAGGGCGAGGTGCTGGTGGACGAATACTCGCAGACGCACGTGCCCTCGATCTACGCCATCGGCGATGTGACCGACCGGATGAACCTGACGCCCGTCGCCATCCGCGAAGGCATGGCCTTCGTCGAGACGGTCTTCAAGGACAACCCCACGCCGGTGGACCACGAGAACATCCCCACGGCGATCTTCACCCAGCCCGAGATGGGCACGGTGGGCCTGTCCGAGGAGGAGGCGCGCGAGCGCGGCCCGATCGAGGTCTACTCCACCTCTTTCCGACCCATGCACAAGGCCTTCGCCGGCCGCGACGCGCGGGTGCTGATGAAACTGGTGGTGGACGCGGAAAACCGTAAGGTGCTGGGATGCCACATCGTCGCCCCCTCGGCGGGGGAGATGATCCAGCTTGCGGGCATCGCCGTGAAGATGGGCGCCACGAAAGAGGATTTCGACCGCGTCTGCGCGGTGCACCCGACGATGAGCGAAGAACTGGTGACAATGCGCGCCCCGGTGCGCAAGGCTTGAATTGATCCGCGCCGCCCTCAGCTAAAGAAGGCGGGCGCGGGACTGACAGAAGAGGGAAGAACGCATGGCTGGCAATAACGGCGGCCCCTGGGGGGGCGGCGGACGCGGCTCTGGCGGGGATGATGGCGGCGAGCGCCGTCCGCCCCAGCGTCCCGGCGGCGGACGCGGCCCGCAAGGGCAGGGACCCCAGATCCCGGAAATCGACGAGCTGATGAAGCGCGGGCAGGAACAACTGCGCGTGCTGATGGGCGGACGCGGCGGCACGGGCCGCGGCGGCGGCGCGGGCGCCGGCGGGCCCGGCTTCGGCCGCGGCACCATCGTGGCGATCATCCTCGCCGTGGTCGGCCTCTGGGCGGTGATGAGCTTTTACACCGTCAAGCCCGAGGAACGCTCGGTCGAGCTGTTCCTGGGTGAGTACTACCGCACCGGCGAGCCCGGCCTGAACTTCGCGCCCTGGCCGCTGGTCACCGCCGAGGTGATCCCCGTCACGCGCGAGCAGAACGAGGATATCGGCGTCGGCGGGCGCGGCGGCAACGAAGGCCTGATGCTGACCGGCGACGAGAACATCGTCGACATCGACTTCCAGGTGGTCTGGAACATCAACGATCCGGCCAAGTTCCTGTTCAACCTGCGCGACCCGCGCATGACCATTCGCGCCGTGTCGGAATCGGCCATGCGCGAAATCATCGCCCAGTCCGAGCTGGCCCCGGTGCTGAACCGCGACCGCGGCATCATCGCCGCGCGCCTGTCGGACCTGATCCAGTCCACCCTCGACAGCTACGACAGCGGCGTGAACATCATCCGCGTCAACTTCGACAAGGCCGACCCGCCCGAGCAGGTGATCGATGCCTTCCGCGACGTGCAGGCCGCCGAGCAGGAGCGTGACCGCCTAGAGAAACAGGCCGATGCCTACGCCGCGCGCGTGCTGGCCGAGGCCCGCGGTGAAGCCGCGCAGGTGCTTGAAGAGGCCGAGGGCTACCGCGCCCGCGTCGTCAACGAGGCCGAGGGTGAGGCCAGCCGCTTCAGCGCCGTGCTGGAGGAATACGCCAAGGCCCCCGAGGTCACCCGCCGCCGCCTCTACCTCGAGGCGATGGAGGCCGTGCTGGGCGACATCGACAAGATCATCCTGGAGGGCGGACAGGGCAATGACGTCGTGCCCTACCTTCCGCTGAACGAGCTGCGCCGCAACTCCGGCGCGCAGGGGAGCAACTGATGCGCAAGACGACATTCATCCTGCCGGCCCTGGCCGTTGTCATCGCGGTCATGCTGTCGGCGATCTTCATCGTGGACGAGCGCGAGAACGCGCTGGTCCTGCAGTTCGGCCGCGTCGTGAAGGTCAAGGAAGACCCCGGTCTCGCCTTCAAGATCCCGCTGATCCAGGAGGTCGTGCGCTACGACGACCGGATCCTCAGCCGTGACGTCGACCCGCTGGAGGTCACGCCGCTGGACGACCGCCGCCTCGTGGTCGACGCCTTCGCGCGCTACCGCATCGTCGATGTGGAACGCTTCCGCCGCGCGGTCGGCGTTGGGGGCATTCCGGCGGCCGAAAGCCGGCTGGATTCGATCCTGCGCTCGCAGACCCGCGAAGTGCTGGGCTCGGTCTCCTCGAACGACATTCTCAGCTCGGACCGCGCGGTCCTGATGGCGCGCATCCGCAACGCGGCCATCGAGGAAGCCGCCGAGCTGGGGATCGAGATCGTCGACGTGCGCCTCAAGCGGACGGACCTGCCGCGCCAGAACCTCGACGCGACCTTCGCCCGGATGCGGGCCGAGCGCGAGCGCGAGGCCGCGGACGAGATCGCCCGCGGTAACGAGGCGGCCCAGCGCGTGCGCGCACAGGCCGACCGGACGCACGTGGAGATCGTCTCCGACGCGCGGCGCGAAAGCGAGATCATCCGCGGTGAGGCCGACGCCCGCCGCAACGCGATCTTCGCCGAGGCCTTTGGCGCCGACGAGGAGTTCTTCGACTTCTACCGCTCGCTGGCGGCCTACCGCAAATCGCTGCGCGGCGACAATTCGACCATCGTCATGTCGCCGGACGGGGCCTTCTTCAACTACCTGCTGGATGACGGCGGACGCGGGTTGAACGAGATCTCCGGCGAGGCGCTGCCCGCCGCGCCGGCGGCCGAAAGCACCGCCGTCGACACCGCAGAGGATGAAGCGGCGCTGGAATCCACCGACGCGCAGCGCCCGGCCGGCACCGCCCCGCAGGCGGGTGACGATGGCGCAGGCGCGGCGGACGATGCGGGCGGCGACACCACCGGTGACGCCGCGGCGACCGAGTGATCGCCTGGATCCTGGCCGGCCTGGGGCTGGTCTTCTTCCTGGAGGGGCTGGCCTATGCGCTGGCCCCTTCGCTTGTCGAGCGTCTGCTGGAGATGCTGCGCGCCCTGCCGATCCCGGCGCGGCGCAACCTGGGCCTGGGCGCCATGGCGGCCGGCGTCGCCCTTCTTTGGCTGGCGAACGCGCTGGGCCTCTAGCCCCGCGCGCGCCGGTTCCGCCCTTGACGCAGGGGCGAGGCGTCACAATTCCATCACAGGGGGGTGAGGCGCCGCCGCACGCTTTGTGTCGCCGGACGGAATCCCTACATTAGCGCCACTCCCCAACAGGAGGTCGGTCCGCCGGCCCCGAATCCACCGCCCCCACCGGACTGCGAGAGCCACCCGGGGTGCAACATTAGGAGACAGAGCGTGACCACACTGGCACATGCAATTCCCAATCGTGGCGATCACGCCCTGCGGGGCTTCGGCCTCGCCCTGGTCGCCGCGCTGCTGCTTCTGGCGCAGACCTTCGCCTCGGCCGCCCGGGCCGCGCCGGAATCCTTCGCCGAACTGGCCGAGACCGTCAGCCCGGCCGTCGTCAACATCACCACCTCGACCATGGTCGCCAACCGCGGCCCCGAGGGCATGGTGCCCGAAGGCTCGCCCTTCGAGGATTTCTTCCGCGAGTTCCGCGACCGCAACGGCGAGGACGGCCCCGCCCCGCAACCGCGCCGCTCCTCGGCGCTGGGGTCGGGCTTCGTGATCTCCGAGGACGGCTTCGTGGTGACCAACAACCACGTCATCGAAGGCGCCGACGAGATCCTGGTCGAATTCTACGAGGGCCGCGAACTGCCGGCCGAAGTCGTGGGCACCGACCCCAAGACCGACATTGCCCTTCTGAAGGTCGAGGCCGAACAGCCGCTGCCCTTCGTCAGCTTCGGCAACAGCGACGAGTCGCGCGTCGGCGATTGGGTCATGGCCATGGGCAACCCGCTCGGGCAGGGCTTTTCGGTCTCGGCGGGCATCGTTTCGGCCCGCGGCCGGGCGCTGTCGGGCGCCTATGACGACTACATCCAGACCGACGCGGCGATCAACCGCGGCAACTCGGGCGGGCCGCTGTTCAACATGGACGGCGACGTGATCGGCGTGAACACCGCCATCCTGTCGCCCACCGGCGGCTCGATCGGCATCGGTTTCGCCATGGCCTCCAACGTGGTGACGCGCGTCGTCGACCAGCTGAAGGAGTTCGGCGAGACGCGCCGCGGCTGGCTGGGCGTGCGCATCCAGGACGTGACCGAGGACATGGTCGGCGCCATCGAGGGGCTGGAAGAGGCGCAGGGCGCGCTGGTCTCCGACGTGCCGGAAGGCCCGTCGAAGGAGGCCGGGATGCAGGCCGGCGACATCATCCTGAGCTTCGACGGCGTCGAGGTGGCGGACACGCGCGAGCTGGTGCGCCAGGTCGGCAATACCGAGGTCGGCAAATCGGTGCGCGTCACCGTGCTGCGCGACGGCAAGACCCAGACGCTGAAGGTCACCCTGGGCCGCCGCGAGGAAGCCGAGGGCGCCATTCCCGCCGCCCAGCCGGGCGAGGATGCTCCCGCCCCCAGCGGCGAGATCCTGGGCATGACCCTGGCGCCGCTGACCGACGATCTGCGCGGCCAGCTGGAGCTTGAAAGCTCGGCCGAGGGCCTGGTGATCCAGGACGTCGACGAGGCCAGCCAGGCCTTCGAGAAGGGCCTGCGCGCCGGCGACGTGATCACCGAGGCCGGCCAGGAGAAGATCGCCACGCTGGCGGACTTCGAAGAGCGCGTCGAGGCGGCCCGCGAGGCCGGGCGCAAGTCGCTGCTGCTGCTGGTGCGCCGCGCCGGCGAGCCGCGCTTCGTCGCCGTGGGCCTCGATGAGGGCAGCACGGAGTGAACCCGGCCTGACCGCGGCTTGAAAGGGCGCCCCGCGGGGCGCCCTTTTTCGTTGCCGCTTTTCGTCGCCGTGCGCCTTTCGGCGCGCGCGCCTCAGTCCGCCGGAGTGGGCACCAGTCCCAGCGCGCGGGCCGCCGCCAGCGGCAGGACCGGGGCATCGGGCCCGCCGGTCGCGCGGTTGTAGGCGCGGATGGCGGCGCCGGTCTGCGCGTCCATCATGCCGCTGACCGGCCCGGCGAAATGCCCGCGCGCCTGCAGCGCCCGCTGCAGCGAGGCGATGTAGTCGGGCGGCAGATCGCCGGCGCAGGCCACCTCGATCCAGCGCGTCTCGCGCGGGCTGGCGATGCGCTGGGTCGTCACCGTGCTGTAAAGCGGCGCGGCGCCGGGCACTTCCCTAATGCGCTGCTCGGTCACCGTTTCGATCACCGCGGGCTTGTCCTGCCGCGCCCAGCAGGTGCCGGGCGGGGCATCTGGCGGGGCAGAGGGCATTGCAGTGGACGGTGCAATGGCCGGTGCTGCGGCGATACCGGCGGCCGGTGCCGTGGGGGTGTCGGGGCCAGGTCCGGGGGCCGGGTCCGCGGCGCATCCGGCCAGCAAAAGGCCGATCAGGGGCGCGCCCGCCCATGCTATTCTTGCCGTCATCTGCCGCCCCGCTTGCCCCTCCCGGGCAGCCTAGCCGCTCTGCCGCTTCGGTTCCAGCAGGCGGTCGAGCAGGGGCGAGATATCCTCGACCACCTCGGCGATCAGGTGCAGCACCGCCCCCTCGCGCTGGATGCGCCCGGTGACGCGCAGCATCCGCCCGGCGATCACCGCCCGGCGATAGGCCTCGTAGAGCTTGCGCCAGACGATCACGTTGATGACGCCGGTCTCATCCTCCAGCGTGATGAAGATGACGCCCTTGGCCGTGCCGGGCCGCTGGCGCAGGATCACCAGCCCGGCCACGGTGACGCGCGCGCCGTTGCGCGGCTGGTCCAGCTCGGCCGCGGTCAGGCAGCGCGGGGCCTGCGGCGGCAGCGCGATCTCCCCGGCGCTGCGGGGGCCTGCAACCGGGGCCGGGCGGCGGGCATAGGGGCCATCCTCCTGCGCCGCGGTGGGCGGGCAGGGCGGCTTGGCGGGTGTGGCGCGTTCCTTCATGGCTCTGCCGTGACGACTCGGGGGCTTGGACGACTCGGGGGTGTGCGAACAAATGTAGAACATTTACGCCGCCCCGCAAAGGGGCACCCGAAACCTCTGGAAGGCCGCGCGGCGCGCCACTAGTTAAGGGCGGAACCCGAGACAAGGAACACGACTGCATGGCGAAGATCACCTACATCGAACACGACGGCACCGAACATGTCGTCGACGTGGCCAACGGGCTGACGGTCATGGAAGGCGCGCGCGACAACGGCATCCCGGGGATCGAGGCCGACTGCGGCGGCGCCTGCGCCTGTTCGACCTGCCACGTCTACGTCCACCCCGATTGGGTCGGCAAGCTGCCGGACAAGGACGACATGGA
>JBPEXR010000030.1:0-2971 GCA_052031355.1 Paracoccaceae bacterium | reverse complement strand
AGGAGACGAAGGACTGGAACCGGGTGGCCGAGTTCTATGCCGAGCGGGCGCGCGGCGAGGTGGGGCTGATGGTCACCGGCGGCATGGCCCCGAACCGCGAGGGCGGCGTTTTTCCGGGCGCTGCGGGCCTTTTCACCCCCGAGGACATCCAGAACCACCGGGTGGTGACGCAGCGCGTGCACGAGGCCGGCGGGCGGATCGCCATGCAGGTGCTGCACGCCGGACGCTACGCCTATTCGCCCGAATGTGTTGCGCCCTCGGCGATCAAGTCGCCGATCTCGCCCTTCCCGCCGCGCGAGTTGGACGAGGAAGGCATCGAGAAGCAGATCGAGGATATCGCCACCGCCGCCGCCCGCGCCCGCGAGGCGGGCTACGACGGGGTCGAGATCATGGGCTCGGAAGGCTACTTCCTGAACCAGTTCCTGGTGGCCCACACCAACCGGCGCGAGGACCGCTGGGGCGGCAGCTTCGAGAACCGCATGCGCCTGCCGGTCGAGGTGGTGCGCCGCGCGCGCGAGAAGGCGGGGCAGGACTTCATCCTGATCTACCGCCTGTCGATGATCGACCTGATCCCGAACGGCTCGACCTGGGAGGAAGTGGTGACCCTGGCCCGCGCGGTGGAGGCGGCGGGCGCCTCGATCATCAACACCGGCATCGGCTGGCACGAGGCGCGGGTGCCCACCATCGCCACCTCGGTGCCGCGCGCCGCCTTCGCCTGGGTGACGCGCAAGCTGATGGGCGAGGTCTCCATCCCGCTGGTCACCTCGAACCGCATCAACACGCCGGAGGTGGCCGAACAGGTGCTGGCCGAGGGCTGCGCCGACATGGTCAGCATGGCGCGCCCCTTCCTGGCCGACCCGGCGTTCGTCGCCAAGGCGGCGCGCGGGCGGGCGCGCAGCATCGCGCCCTGCATCGCCTGCAACCAGGCCTGCCTCGACCATACGTTCCAGGGCAAGATCTCCTCCTGCCTGGTCAACCCGCGCGCCTGTTTCGAGACCGAGCTGCCGATGACCCCGGCTGAGTCGCCGAAGCGCGTCGCCGTGGTCGGCGCCGGGCCGGCGGGCCTTTCCACCGCGATCGCGGCGGCGCAGCGCGGCCATGCGGTGACCCTCTTCGAGGCGGACCGGGCCATCGGCGGGCAGCTGAACCTGGCGCGCCAGGTCCCCGGCAAGGAAGAGTTTCACGGGCTGGTCGACTGGTTCGGCACCATGCTGGAGGAGACCGGCGTGACCCAGCGCCTGGGCCACCGCGCCACCCCCGAGGACCTGGCGGAGTTCGACGAGGTGGTCATCGCCACCGGCGTCGTGCCCCGCGATCCGGGCATCGCGGCCGAGGCGGGGGCGCAGGTCCTGGGCTATGCCGACGTGCTGCGCGGCGCCCCGGTGGGCCAGCGCGTCGCCATCGTCGGGGCCGGGGGCATCGGCTTCGACGTGGCCGAATACCTGGTGCACGAGGGCACCAGCCCGACCGAGGACCTGGAGGCCTGGCGCCGCGAATGGGGCGTCGGCGATCCGGCGCAGACCCCCGGCGGGCTGGCCCCCGAGGGGCCGCGCCCCGAAGCCCCGGCGCGCGAGGTGGTGCTGCTGCAGCGCAAGGCCGAGAAGCCGGGCAAGCGGCTGGGCAAGACGACCGGCTGGATTCACCGCGCCGGGCTGAAGATGAAGGGCGTCAAGATGCTGGCCGGCTGCAGCTACGAGCGGATCGAGCCGGGCGCGATCGTGCTGCGCGTCGGCGAGGGCGCGCCGCAGCGGATCGCGGCCGACACCGTGGTGCTGTGCGCCGGGCAGGAAAGCGAGACCTCGCTGGCCCAGGCGCTGACCGCGGCGGGCCGCCGGCCGCATGTCATCGGCGGGGCGGAGCTGGCGGCCGAGCTGGACGCCAAGCGCGCCATCGACCGCGGCGTACGCCTGGCGGCGGCGCTGTAAATCCGCGCGATTCCAGGGGGTTCGGCGCGGGCCGGCCCCCCGCGGATACACGGGAATCGTGTTTCGCCGCGGGCAACAGACCACCATAAATCCCCCTAATTGTCCGCCCCCGGTCCCATTCGTGCCTGAATCCGGCGCGATACCTCGAGCAACGCAATTTCGAGGTGGATCATGGATCGTCTGACGGAAATGGAGGCATTCGCAACGGTGGTGGACCAGGGTGGTTTCACCGACGCGGCGAAGAAGATGGGCATCTCCAAATCGGCCGTTTCCAAGCATGTCTCCAGCCTCGAGGCGCGCCTCGGCGCGCGGCTTTTGAACCGCACCACCCGCCGCGTCAGCCCGACGGAAATCGGCCTGGCCTACTATGACCGCGCCCGCCGCGTGTTGAACGACGCGGGCGAGGCGGACGCGCTGGTCACCTCCATGCAATCGGCGCCCTCGGGGCTGCTGCGCATCTCGGTGGCGACGGATTTCGGGGTCAATCATCTCTCCCCGGTGCTGGGCAACTTCCTGACCGAATACCCGGACATCAACGTGAACCTCGTGCTCAACAACCGCTACGTGGAGCTGATCTCCGAAGGCTTCGACATGGCGGTGCGGATCGGCGAGCTGGAGGATTCGACCCTGCGCGCCCGCAAGCTGACCGAGACGACGAAGCGCATGATCGCCAGCCCCGCCTATTTCGAGAAGTACGGCCGCCCGGCGCGGATCGACGATCTGAACGAGCACAAGCTGCTGCATTACTCCAGCCAATCCTCGGGGAACGTCTGGCGCGTGACCGCACCCTCGGGCGAGAAGCGCCAGGTACGCACCGCGGGCTGGTTGTCGGTGAACGACGGGCAATCGTTGCTGAACGCCTGCGTGGCGGGGCTGGGCATCGCCTACCTGCCGTCCTTCCTTTACGCCGACGCGATGGCCAAGGGGCTGGTCGAGGATGCGATTCCCGACCTGCCGGAGGAAAAGCAGGGCATCTACGCGGTTTATCCCCCGGGGCGCTTCACCCAGCCCAAGGTGCGCGCCTTCATCGACTTCCTGGTCCAGAC
>JBPEXR010000003.1:0-10755 GCA_052031355.1 Paracoccaceae bacterium | reverse complement strand
CGCGCCGCCTCGGGGCGGGCGGAGCCACCCGTCTGCTGCTGCCAGGCGCTGACCAGACTGCCGGAGATCAGCCCGACCAGGGCCATGCCGCCGACGGCCACGCGCAGCGGCGTCAGCACCCTGCGGCGCCGGCGCGGCGGCAGCGGCGCACCGGGGGCCACGAAGACCCCCCGCGGCGTGACGGTGACCTCGGCCGCGCGGCCCTGCGCGGGCATGGCGGCGAGCACGGCCTCGGGGAACTGCGTGGTCAGCATGTCGAGGACGATCGCCTGCCCCGGCCGCCAGCCGCCCAGGATCGGGCGCGACAGCACGAAACGGGCGAAATCGTCGCGAAAGCCCAGGACCTCGGCCACCAGCGGGCGTTCCTTGCCGGTGGCGGCCTGCGGCTCCAGCGTCAGGCGCAGCCGTTCGCCATGACGCTGCAGCCGGGCCGAGACGAAGTGGCAATCGTTCCGGCGCACCACGCCCAGCGGGGCATAGCCCGCCGGCAGGTCGCGGCGGGTCAGAAGGCCCGCGGTGGCGGTTGGCTGCGGCGCGGCCGCCTCCGGCTGCTCGGCGTGCCCGGTCCCGAAGGCGCGCGCGGTCAGCCGCGGCTCCTCGCGGTGGGTGCGCGGTGCAGGCTCGGCCGTGCCCGGGGGCGGCGGCATCGGGGTGAACCGTGGCCCCGACCGGCCAAGCAGCGGGCGGGAGGTCCCGCTGCTTGGCCGGGCGGGCGCCTCCGCCGCCGCCGCACCAACGGCGCCGGGCGCCGTCCTGTCCCGCGCGGCTGGCTGCGGGTCCCGTTCGGCCGTCGCGGCACGCGCCCCGAACCGGGGGGCGGCGGCGGCCTCTGTCACGTCGGGGGCAGGCTGTGGCGCCGCCTCCCGGGCTTTCGGCGCGGCGGGCGCGTCCAGGTCGCGCGCACCGGTGGTCACCAGTTCGGGGTCCAGCCCCTCGTCCCGCGCGAAGCGGTAGTTGATGGCGTAATCCTCTGCCACCTCGACCAGGTTGGAGGTGCCGGCGACGATCTCCTGCAGCTGCCGCTCCTCGGAGAAAAGGATGCGGCGCGTCGGATAGCCCGCCATCCGCGGCACGATCGCAAAGCCATCCTCGGGCAGGCCCAGGATGCGGCCGATGCGCCGCGGCATGCGCCCCTGCTCCTCGCGGTGGTGCACGACGACCTCGCAGCGGCCCGATTCGTCGAGGCACAGCACGGCGCAGATTTCGCGCGGCCAATCCGCGAACAGGCTGCGCAGATCGTGCTCTT
Organism: Paracoccaceae bacterium; assembly: GCA_052031355.1. Classification (GTDB taxonomy): domain Bacteria; phylum Pseudomonadota; class Alphaproteobacteria; order Rhodobacterales; family Rhodobacteraceae; genus JBPEXR01. The sequence goes on along the minus strand of JBPEXR010000003.1, from coordinate 9,509 downwards.
CGAGGAAGTAGGCCAGGGTTTCGCCGTTGGACATCGACTTTACGCTCGATTCATGGTCGCTTCGTCAAATCTATTCTTGTCTATGCTTGGATTATTGTCAATTATATATGCAGCGGAGCGGACAGGCCTTGGGCCAGTCCTTCCGGGCAGAAACTGACAGATACGGGCAGAACCATGACCCTTTTCCTCGGCCTCGCATTGGTCTTCGGCATGGTGTTCGGGGGCTTCATGCTTTCCGGCGGCAAGATGGACATCGTGCTGCACGCGCTTCCCTTCGAAGGCATGATGATCGGCGGCGCCTCCATCGGCGCCTTCGTCATCGCCAACTCCTTTCCCGTCATCAAAAGCTCGCTCAAGGGCGTCGGCAAGGTGATGAAGGGCCCCAAGTGGAAGGCCGCCGACTACCAGGACCTGCTGAACCTGATGTACGAGATGGCGCGCCTTTATAAGCAAAAGGGCATCCTGGCGCTGGACGAGCACATCGAGAACCCCAAGGAAAGCGAGATCTTCCAGCGCTATCCGAAGATCCTGAAGGACCATTTCGCGACCGAGCTGATCACCGACAGCTTCCGCATGCTGTCGATGCAGTTCGACGATCATCACGCCACCGAGGACGTGATGAACCGCAAGATCAAGAAGCACCACCACGAGGCGCTGGCCTCGGCCTCGGCGATCCAGTCGATGGCGGACGGCCTTCCGGCGATCGGCATCGTCGCGGCGGTTCTGGGCGTGATCAAGACCATGTCCTCGATCGACCAGCCGCCCGAGGTTCTGGGCGCGATGATCGGCGGCGCCCTCGTCGGCACTTTCCTGGGCGTCTTCCTGGCCTATTGCATGGTGCAGCCCGTCTCTGGCCGGCTGACGCAGATCGAGGACGAGGACGGCCAGTTCTACAACGTGATCCGCGACATCTTCGTCGCCATGGTCGCCGACCATCCGCCGAACATCTGCATCGAGATCGGCCGCGGAAACATCCCCAGTTCCAAGCAGCCCGACTTCTACACCGTCGAGGCCGCGCAGAAGGAACTGCCGGCGATATGACGCGGGCGCGGACATCCGGCGGGCCGTCAGGGCGCGCGGTTCTGGGGGGCGCCCTTGCGGCGCTCCTTCTCCTTTGGCCGGGGCTGGCACCCGCCGCCGGCGCCCCCAAGGCCGAGGAAGAAGCCGTATCGGACGACGGGCCGGCGCAGGGCAGCGGCGCGCCCTACCCCGCCAACCTGCCCGCGCAGCGCCTGCAGTTCGCGCCCGAGGTTCTGGACGCCATGCGCCTGCGCCTGCAGGAGAAGTTCGCCCCCGAAACCCTGGTCGAGGCCGAGGAGGACGCGGCCCCCGCCAAGGGGGCCAAGCATTGAGCAGCCGCGCCGCCGCCCGGCGCCGCCTGCGCGCGCTGGACGTGCTGGAGCGCATGACCCGGCACGAGATGCGCGACGAGGCGCAGCGGCTGGGCCAGCTGCGGGCCGAGATCGCCGGCATCGGCCAGCAGGTCGCCGAGCTGGAGCAGCGCATGGCCCGCGAGGCCAGGGTGACCAGCCCCGAAAGCGCGCCTTATGTCGCCGGGTTCATCCGCGCCCTGCGGCGCGAGATCACCGCCGCCGAAACCCGCCGGACAGAGCTGGAGCGTGAAGCCGATAGCCTGGACGAGGTCGTGCGGGAGAAGTTTCGCCAGGCCAAGGTGTTCGACCATCTGGCCACCCAGAACCGCCAGAAGGCCGCCGCCCAGCGGGAGCGGGCCGAGGCCGCCGCGCGGGACGAGATGGTGCTGATGCGCTGGCCCGGCGCGCGCGGCCAGGCGCGCGGCTAGGCAGGTTTCAGCCCCGCCCGAAGCGGCGCGGCGAGAAGGGCGCCAGGTCCACCGCGGGCGCGGCGCCGGCCAGCAGATCGCAGGCGATGGCGGAGGTGGCGAAGCTTTGCGTCAGCCCCAGGTGCCCGTGCCCGAAGGCATAGACGATGCGCGGGTCCGCCGGTGCCGGGGACAGCACCGGCAGGCTGTCCGGGAAGGAGGGACGGAACCCCATCCATTCGCGCCCGCCCTCGGTCCGCAGCCCGGGCAGCAGGCGCCGCGCCCGGTCCAGCATGGCCCGCGCACGGCGCCAGTTCGGCGGCCGGTCAAGGCCCGCAAGCTCCACCGCCCCGCCGATCCGCACCCCCGACGAAAGCGGCGCCGCGACGAACCCGTGTTCGCGAAAGCTGACGTGGCAGCGCAGATCGAAGGCGCCGGCGGGCAGCGTGGTGTTGTAGCCGCGCTCGGTCTCCAGCGGCAGGCGGTCGCCCAGCGGGCGGGCCAGCCGGTGCGACCAGGCGCCGGCGGCCAGCACCGCGCGGTCCGCGGCCTCCGCCCCCTCGGCGGTCGCCACCTCCACCCCGGCCGCGGAAGGCGCCAGGCCGCGCACCTCCACCTGGCGGAAGACCGCGCCGCGGGCGCGCAGGAACCGCTCCAGCGCGCGCAGGTAGTCGGCGGGATCGGCGATGGCCCACCAATCCTCGGACCAGATGCCGAAGCGCAGATCGGGCGACAGGCCCGGCTGGCGTTCGGCCAGGGCGCCTGCCCCCTCCAGCGCCTCGCCGCGGTAGCCGAAAGGCGCGCGCGCCGCCCAGGTGGCCAGCCCCTCGGCATAGGCGCGGCGCGTGGCGTAGAGGTCGAGGTGGCCGTGCCGGCGCAGCAGGTCCTGCGCGCCCACGGCCTGGAGGAAAGCCGGCGCGCGGCGCTGCGCCTCCGCCATCAGCGCGGCTTGTGCCGCGGTGCCGCGTCGGGCGGCGGCCGGGCGGCAGGCGGCGGCGAAGCGCAGCAGCCAGGGGGCCATGCGCGGCAGCTGCGCGGGCGGCAGGGACAGCGGCCCCGTCGGCTGCAGCGCCCAAAGGGGCGCGCGCCGCAGCGTGCCCGGCGCGGCCAGCGGTTCGATCTCGCAGAAGGCCAGCCCGCCGGCGTTGCCCGAGGAGGTGCCCCGCGCCACCGGGTCGCGGTCGTATAGCGTGACCCGCGCCCCGCGCAGCACCGCCTCCGCCGCGATGGAAAGGCCCACGACCCCGGCGCCGATCACCGCGACATGGCGGCCCGTCAGTGGCTGTTCCGCGCCCGTCATTGCGCCCTCCGTTGCGCCTGTCATCGCAAGGTGCTTGGCGCCGTCATCGCGCGGGCAGCAGCGCCTTGGCGGCCGCGCGCGCCTCTTCGGTGATCCGGTCGCCGGAGATCATCCGCGCGATCTCGTCCACCCGGTCGGTGGCGGCCAGCGGCGTGACGGTGGAGAGCGTCGTATCGGCCTCCACCCGCTTCTCGACGCGCCAGTGGTGCTGTCCGAGGGCGGCGACCTGCGGCGAATGGGTGACCACCAGAACCTGCCCGGTGGCGGCCAGCCGCGCCAGGCGCCGGCCCACCGCATCGGCGGTGGCGCCGCCGACGCCGCGGTCGATCTCGTCGAAGATCATCGTGCGGCCGGCCTCGGGCGCCGAGAGGCTGACCTTCAGCGCCAGCAGGAAGCGCGACAGTTCCCCGCCCGAGGCGATCTTGGCCAGCGGGCCCGCCGGGGCGCCGGGGTTGGTCGCCACGGTGAAGGAGACCGCGTCCTGCCCCTCGGGGCCCGGGGGGGCGTCCTCGATCTGCGTGGTGAAGACCGCGCGGTCCATCTTCAGCGGCGCCAGTTCGGCCATGACCGCGGCGTCGAGGTTCTGCGCCGCCGCCCGGCGCGCCCGCGACAGGGCGCCGGCGGCCTCGGCATAGGCTTGCCGCGCCTCCTCGGCGGCGCGGCGCAGGCGCTTGAGGTCATCCTCGCCGGCATCGAGGGCGGCCAGCTTGCCGCGCAGCACGTCGGCAAACTCGGCCAGGTCGTCCGGGGCCACGTCGTGCTTGCGCGCCAGGCCGCGGATGGCGAAAAGCCGTTCCTCCGCCGCCTCGAGCGCCAGCGGGTCGAACTCCAGCGCCTCGAGGCAGTCGGTGACACCCTGCGCCGCCTCGTCCAGCTCGACCATTGCGCGGGACAGCGCCTGCAGCGGCGCGTCGAGCCGCCCCTCGGCCCGGTCCGCGACCCCTTCGAGCCAGCGCAGCGCGTCGCCCATGGCGCCCTCCGCGCCGTCGCCGCCCAGGGCCTGCGCGGCGCGGGCGATATCCTCGCGGATCCGTTCGGCCCCCTGCATGAGGCGGCGTTGCGCGTCGAGCGTCGCCTCCTCGCCCGGCTCGGGGGACAGATCGTCCAGTTCTGCCACGGCGTGGCGCAGGAACTCCTCCTCGGCGCGCACGGCGTCGATGGCGGCCTCGGCCTCGGTCAGCGCCTTCTCGGCGGCCTGCATCTGCTTCCAGGCGGCGCGGGTGGCGGCAAGCTCGGCCTCGGGGGCGGCGAAGGCATCCAGCAGCGCCCGGTGGCCGCGCGGGTTCAGCAGCCCGCGGTCGTCGTGCTGGCCGTGCAGTTCCACCAGCGTGTCCGAGAGGCTGCGCAGCACCTCGCCCGAGCAGCGCCGGTCGTTCACCCAAGCCGTCTTGCGCCCCTCGGCGGTGTTGACGCGGCGCAGGATCAGCTCGCCCCCCTCGGCGGGGGGCAGGCCGGCCTCGGCCAGAACGGCGTGGGCGGCGTGGTCCGCCGGCAGCTCGAACACCGCGGTCACCTCGCCCTGGGCGGCGCCGCGGCGCACCAGCTCGGCCCTGCCCCGCCAGCCCAGCACGAAACCCAGGCTGTCCAGCAGGATCGACTTGCCGGCCCCCGTCTCGCCGGTCAGCACGTTGAGGCCGGGCTGGAAGGCCAGCTCCAGCCGGTCGATGATCAGCATGTCGCGGATGTCGAGCGCGCGCAGCATCGCTTGCGGTTCCTTAAAGCATGACGTCCGGGCGAAGGCCCCCGGCCCGGCGCAGCCCCGCGCGGGCCATGCGGAAGCTCAGAGCCATTTGCCCTGGATGACCTGGCGGTAGACCTGGCGCAGCCAGCTGTCGCCCGCGGCCTCCAGCGTCAGCCCGCGCCCGGTCAGCAGGGCGTAGCTGTCCTCGTACCAGGAGGTCGAGCGGTAGTTGTGCCCCAGGATCGCGCCGGCGGTCCGCGCCTCGTCCGTCAGGCCGAGGGCGAGATAGGCCTCGACCAGCCGGTGCAGCGCTTCGGGCGTGTGGGTGGTGGTCTGGAAATCCTCGACCACGGTGCGGAAGCGGTTGATCGCCGCCGGGAAGTGATCGCGGCGCAGGTAATAGCGGCCGACTTCCATCTCCTTGCCCGCCAGGTGGTCGAAGGCGAGGTCGAACTTCAGGATGGCCGAGCGCGCATATTCGCTGTCGGGGTATTCCTCGATCACCTTGCGTAGTGCCTGCAGCGCCTGGAAGGTCAGCCCCTGGTCGCGGCCCACCTCCTCGATCTGGTCGTAGTAGCTGAGGGCCAGCAGGTATTGCGCGTAGGCGGCATCCTCGTCCGCCGGGTAGACGTCGATGAACCGCTGCGCGGCGCTGCGGCTTTCGGCATAGGCGCCGTCGCGGTGATGGGCGAAGGCCTGCATGATCAGCGCGCGTTTGGCCCAGTCGGAATAGGGGTAAAGCCGCTCGATCTCCGAGAAGTAATAGGCGGCATCGTCGAAGCGGCTGCGGTTCAGCTCGAACTCGCCGCGCTCGAAGATCTGCTCGGCGGTGAAGTTCTCCAGGGGCACACCGGCACGGCCGAGCGAGTCGTTGTCGGCGCCGCCGCCGTTGCAGCCCGCCAGGACCATCAGGCCCACGGCCGCCGCCGCCCAAGTGTTTCGCGATGCCTTGCGCATCATGCTCGCCACCCCTTGCTTGCCTGCCCCGAAGCCGCGGCTAGGGGGCGAAGCACCTCGCCTGTCTGCCTCGGTCCTAGCACATTAAATTCCGGTGCAAAACGCCTTTGGGCGCGCTGTGCGGGCTTTGGTCGCGGCGGCGTGGCCCGGGGGTTGCGGGGCTGCGCGACCCGCGGGTTGCCCCGACTGCGCGGCATGGGGCAGCACGTTCCGGGGGCCGGGTCAGGCGACGGCGGGGATTTCCGCCTCGCGCACGCCGACGCCGGGCAGCCGGGCGGCCATCTCCGGGGTGCAGGTGACCAGGCGGTATGCCTCGGGCCGGGCGAAAAGCGCACGCAGCAGCGCGTTGGTCAGCGCGTGGCCGGCCTTGTGCCCTTCGTAGCGGCCCAGGATCGGCGCGCCGGCGAGGGCCAGATCGCCCAGGGCGTCCAGCATCTTGTGGCGCACCGCCTCGTCGGGGTGGCGCAGACCGCCCGGCGAGAGGACCTTCTCGCCCTCGACCACCACGGCGTTGTCCAGCGTGCCGCCCAGGGCCAGGCCCTGCGCGCGCATCGCTTCCACGTCCGACTGGCGGCAGAAGGTGCGGCTGTCGCAAAGCTCGCGCACGAAGGCGCCGTTGGAGAGGTCCAGCTCCAGCGATTGGCGACCGATGGCGGCATCGGCGAAGTCGATGAAAAAGGCCATCTCGGGGCGCGCGGCGGGGCGCAGGCGGGCGGTGCCATGCGGGCGCACCACCTCGACCTCCTCCAGGATCTCGATTGCGCGCAGCGCGGCGGGCTGGACCCGCAAGCCGCGGGCCAGGATGCCACGCACGAAGGGCGCGGCGGAGCCGTCGAGGATCGGAACCTCGGGGCCGGTCACTTCGACCAGCGCATTGTGCACGCCGCAGCCGGCCAGCGCCGCCATGACATGTTCGATGGTCGACAGCGTCAGCCCGCTGTCGAGCCGCAGCCGGGTGCAAAGCGGCGTTTGCTCCACGAGGTCCCAGCGCGCGGGCAAGCGCGCGGCGCCAACCGCCACGTCGGCACGGCGAAAGACGATACCGTGATCGGCCGGCGCGGGATGGATGACCAGCCGTGCAGGCTGCCCGGAATGCAGGCCGACGCCGTCGAAGGTCACTGCGCTCTTGAGAGTTGTCTGCACGTTCGAACCTCTGGTTGCTCGGCGATCTGGCCGCCGTTGGCTGCGCGGGATGTCCCGCCCGCGCGGAAATCTGGCCGGGCCTTCTGCCCGATGAACCGCCGCGCCCGAATGGCGCAGGCAGCGTCCCCGGGGTGTGCCCCGGTGGTGGCCAGTAGTTAATGAGGTCTTAGCGGGCGCTCAACTCACTCTTTGCAACGGGGTGAAACATGCCCGCCCTGCCCCCGGCGTGCCTTCGCCGACCGCGCCTAAGCGCCTGCGATGGCTGGGTTTTGACCTGCACTTCGAGGTCACGCGGACGTCCAAAACGTGAAGGCCGCCCGGGCCGTGTGACATGAAAAAAGCCGCCCCGGGGGGCGGCTTTTCGCGTGTAATGGCGTTGGCGTCAGTTTGCCTGGCGGCGCAGGAAGGCCGGGATCTCGATCCGCTCCTGGTCGGGATCGGGCTCCTGCTGGGCCTGCGGCTGGCGCTGCGGGGCGGCCGCTTCGCGCCGCTGGGCCTGCACCGGGGGCTGCTGCCGCGCCGGGGCCGCATGGCCGGTTTCGTGGTGGCCCGTCATGCGGTTGATCAGCGAGTTGATCCCGAAGCGCGGACGCTCCACCTCGGCGGGCTCTTCCTCCATCGGGGTCTGGGCGCGCTGCTGGCCGGGCTGCTGCGGCGCCTTCTCCACCGCCGCGCGCAGGCGGGCGAGGGTCTGGGCCGAGGGCTGGCCGGGCTGCGAGGGCTTGGGCGCGACGAACGTGTCGGGCTTGGCTTCCAGCGCCGGCTCGGGGCGCGCCTGGGCCTGCTGCGGCTGGTAGGCCGGGGCGGGCAGGCCGTCATCCTCGCGCGACATCGGCTCGAACACCTCTTCCTGCACCGGCTCCATGTCGGCGAAGAGCGACGGCTCCTCGTCCTCGTAGGACTGTGCCGGCTGCTGCGGGGCGGCCTGCTGGACCTGCTGGGTGTGCTGCTGCGGCTGGTGCTGCTGTGGCGCCGGCTGCGGTGCAGGCTCGGCAGCGGTGGCGGGCGCCGGCGCGGCGGCGGGGGCGGATTGCTCCACCTCGGCGGCCTGCTTCAGCGGCTCGGCCAGCTTGCGGCGCGGCACGGGCATCTCGGTGTTCACGTCCACGGCGTCGATGCCGGTGGCCACGACGGAGACGCGCATCATGCCTTCCATCTGGGTGTCGAGGGTCGAGCCGACGATGATGTTGGCATCGGCGTCCACTTCCTCGCGGATGCGGTTGGCGGCCTCGTCCAGTTCGAACAGGGTCAGGTCGTGCCCGCCGGTGATGTTGATCAGCACGCCCTTGGCGCCGCGCAGGGAGATCTCGTCCAGAAGCGGATTGGCAATCGCCTTCTCGGCGGCCTGGATGGCGCGATCTTCGCCGTCGGCCTCGCCGGTGCCCATCATGGCCTTGCCCATCTCGTCCATCACGGCGCGGACGTCGGCGAAGTCCAGGTTGATGAGGCCGGGGCGCACCATCAGGTCCGTCACGCCCTTGACGCCCTGGTAGAGCACGTCGTCGGCCATGGAGAACGCCTCGGTGAAGGTCGTCTTCTCGTTGGCCAGGCGGAACAGGTTCTGGTTCGGAATGATGATCAGCGTGTCGACGACCTTCTGGAGGTTCTCGACCCCCTCCTCGGCCTGGCGCATCCGCTTGGCGCCTTCGAACTGGAAGGGCTTGGTGACAACGCCGACGGTCAGAACACCCAGCTCGCGCGCGGCCTGGGCGATGATCGGCGCGGCGCCGGTGCCGGTGCCGCCGCCCATGCCGGCGGTGATGAAGCACATGTGCGCGCCGGCCAGGTGATCGACGATCTGCTCGATGCTTTCCTCGGCAGCGGCGGCGCCGACGGTCGGGCGGGCCCCGGCGCCAAGGCCTTCGGTCACCTTGATGCCCAGCTGCACGCGGTTCTCGGCCCGGGCCTGCTGCAGCGCCTGCGCGTCGGTGTTGGCCACGACGAAATCGACGCCGTCGAGCTGTTTCTCGATCATGTTGTTGACCGCGTTGCCGCCGGCACCGCCAACGCCGAATACGGTGATGCGGGGCTTGAGTTCCTCGTGTCCGGGCACCGAAAGGTTCAATGTCATGATCTGTCCGCCTGCGTTACCTGCCCCGTTCGGGGCGTTTTTGCTGCCTAGTCCCCGCGAACTCTACCGGGAACAGAGGCCAACGTCACGCAAAAAACACCGATTTCCTACCAAATATGGCTAGAAAATCGGTGCTGTTCGCGGGATTTCGCCGATCATTCGAGATGTAGCGTTTACCAGTTGTCGCGGAACCATTTGACCGCGCGGCGCAGGCTGCGCGCCGGGTAGCGTTCGACGGGGATCTCGAAGTCCCACCATTCGTCCTGCGGGTGCGCCGCGAAGAGCGACAGCCCCACCGCGCCGGCAAAGCCCGGCCCCGTAGCCGCCTGCGGCAGCCCGTGGACGCGCAGCGGCCGGCCCAGGCGCACCTGCTGGCCCAGGATCTTGCTGGCCAGCCCGTCCAGCCCCGGGATCTGGCTGGCGCCGCCCGTGAGCACGATCTGCTGGCTGGGCAGATGCTCGAAGCCCGCGGCATCGAGGCGGGCGCGCGCCTCCTCCAGGATTTCCTCGACCCGGGGGCGCATGATGCCGATCAGCTCGGCCCGGCTGACGGTGCGGCGGCCATGCTCCCAATCGC
>JBPEXR010000299.1:0-11075 GCA_052031355.1 Paracoccaceae bacterium | reverse complement strand
GCCTCGCCCGTCATCGCCGGCACGGCGCTGTGGGCAAGGTTCTCCGGCACCGACATCGTGTCGCCCGGCGCAAGGGTGGTGCTGCCGCCCTGCCAATCGACGCGCCAATGCCCCTTGACCGGCATCAGCACCGAGGGGCGGTCGTGGGAATGCATCTCTTCGGTGGCCGAGGCGCGGGTGATGAAATCCACCTCGAAGCCGGGCTTGTCGCGCAGCAGGCCATTCTCGCCGATCACCTTGCAGGGCTTGCGATCGGCCAGCGCCACCATGTCCCAGTAGCGGGCGACGTGGTTGGGCAGGACATCGGCGGTGGTGGGCTCGGGCCGCTTGGCAAGCTCCGCGTCGCTCATCACCGGCATCGGCTTCACGCCCTCCGGCAGGGACTGGCCCTTCTTGCTGTCGTAGAGCTTGCCGTTCTCGCCCAGCACCAGCCCGTGGTCGGCGGCCTCCTCGATCACCTGCGGCGCCCACATGACGCCGCCGCCGGCATCGTCGCCGCCGAGGATCGCCATGATCATCCCGTAATCGGTGCCGATGTTCTCGAACCCGCGGAAGATGCCGGTGGGGATGTTGAAGATGTCGCCTTCCTCCAGCACCACCTCGCCCGCGGTGCCCCAGCGGCCCCAGAAGAAGCGCCAGCGCCCCGACAGGACGAAAAAGGCCTCGGCCGTGTGGTGATCGTGCAGCGAGTTGCGGCACTTCGGCGGCTGGCCCGCGGCGCCGATGTTGAAGCCGTGCGGGATTGAGATATGGACGTGCTGATCGGGGGATTCAGAGACGCCGCCGCCGATGATGGTGAAGTTTTCCTTCTGGTCGCTGCCGGGCGTATGGGCGTCGATGAAGGCGGTCTTGCAGGGTTTCAGCTCGCCGTAGCGGACGATGCGGGAAGACATTTCCTGGGGTGTCATGTTCAGCTCCTGAGGTGCGGTTGGGTCACGGGGGCGAAGACCCCCGGGCCCGGCGGCCGCAGGTTCAGCCGCCGCGCGCGCCGGCTGGCCAGGTAGCCGTGGCGGCGGCGCAGCGCCTGGGTGGGTGCGGGCATCACAGCTCCCCCGTCTGCAGCAGGATCTGCTTCCAGATCGCGGTTTCGTCGAAGAGCGTCCATTCGCGCCGCAGCTTCGGCTCGCCGCCCACCAGCGCGCCGAACTCGGCGTGGCTGATGCCAAGAACGTAGACCTCTGCCCCCGTGGGCACGCCGAAAGCGCCCCAACCTTCGTGCTTGCCGTGCAGGCTCCACCTGATGGCCGAGCGGGGCGGCATCATCGGGTCCGCGCGCCCGATGGTGTGGTGAATGGTGAACCTGGCGTTGGGGAAGGCCGCGCGCAGCCCCATCCAGAAGCGGTCGGCGCCGTCGAAGCTGAGGGTGTCCACCCCGCCGGGGTAGGCCAGGTTGGCCCCCCTGTCGTAGGCCTGCGGAATCACCGTGAAATCGGCATTCATGATGCGGGTCAGGATCTCGGCGTGGCGCTGGCCCCATTCGTCGTCGTTGCCGCTGCCCTTGTAGGGGCCTTCGACATCGTTGCCCGGCGTCAGGGGTTTCACGCAGGCCTCCGGCCCGCCCTCGCGGGCGATCAGCTCGCGGGCATACTCCTTCGGCTCCCAGCCCAGTTGCCGGACGATGGCCCCCTGGTCGCGGATCAGCCATTCGTCGTCGATCTGGTTGTCGATGGCGTGGCAGTCCGCGAGGATGCGGTAGTGCAGCTGCTTGCCGCTGGGCTGCCCGTAGACCCCGGGGTTGGCATGCGTTGCGGTGGAATGCAGCCGGTGCGAGGACAGCATCCCCGCCTCGGGCGTGCCGCTCCAGATCACGTCCTCGCCGTAAAGCGTGCGGTCCGGAAACTCGGCCAGCGTGGCCATGGTCGCCGCGATCACCCCCTGGTTGCCCACCACCACCGAGGCGGGCGAGCGCACCACGATCTCGGGCGCGTAATACTGGTGCAACGTGGCGATGCCGCGGTCTTCCCAGATCTCCTTGGTGATCCCGATGATGTAATCGGGGAAATCGCGGAACTTGGGGTCAAAGCCTTTCATGGCGGCGGTCATCAGGTGCTCCATCCTTCTGGAATACGGGCTGACCCGCGCACGATCAGCGGCGCCTCGATGGCGACCTTCCTGGTCGTGGCGGTGTCGAAATTCTCGATCTGCGCCAGCAGCGCCCTGACGGTTTCCTCGACCATCAGGTTGGCGCGCTGGCGCACGGTGGTCAGGTCATAGGCCAGCCAGGCGGCGGGCGGCACGTCGTCGAAGCCGACGACGGAAACCTCGCCCGGGATGTCGAGGCCCAGCTCGTGCCGGACGACGTCCATCACCGCGAAGGCCATGTGGTCGTTGGCCACGAAAACGGCGTCGGGGCGCCGCGCGGCGGGCACCGCGAACATGTCCCGCGCCACCTCGCGCGTCTGGTCGGTGTCGAAGTTGCCGACGCCGCGGGCGAAGATCCTCCGCCCCGCGCGGTCCAGCGCCTCGCGGAAGCCGGCCTCGCGGTCGCGCTGGGTCGAGGCGCCTTCCCAGCCGGCGATATAGGCGATCCGCGCGTGATCGCCGGCCATCAGGAATTCGGCCACCCGGCGCCCGCCCGCCAGGTTGTCGGAGGTGACCGCGGCGATCCCCTTGCGGTCCTCGTAGCGGTTGAACAGCACGACCGGCACGCCCGCCTGCTGGCACCGCTCTGCAATGTCCGAGGACATGGCGACCGAGGCGAACACGATCCCGTCGACCTGGTAATCGAGGATCTCCTCGACCACGTTGTCGATGTTGCCGGCCGTCTGCGAGGCCATGAAGACGAGGACGTGGTACCCCTCGCGCTGCAACGCGTTGGACAGTTTCTCCACCGCTTCGGGGTAGAAGTAATTCTGCAGGTAGGCCACCACCAGGCCGATGATGCGGCTGCGGCCGGACACCATGGCGCGGGCCAGCACGTTCGGGCGATAGCCCAGCTCCTCGGCGGCGCGGCGCACCTTTTCGATGGTCTTCTTCGAGGCCGAGGCCCCCGGGGTGAAGACGCGGCTGACTGCGGACTGGCTGACGCCGGCCCGCCGGGCGACATCGAGCGAAGTCACTTTTGTCTCGGCCATGCGCGTCCCCTCTTTCAATCCGCCGTCCATCCGCCATCGACCATCAGCGCAGAGCCGGTGATCAGCCCGGCCGCGTCAGAGGCCAGGAAGACCGCGGCGCCCATGATGTCCTCGACCTCGCCGACGCGGCCGAGCTTGATCTTCTCCTCCACCCAGGCGCGGCGCTCGGGGCGGTCGAAGGTCTGCTTGGTCAGGGGCGTGACGATGAAGGTCGGGCAGATCGTGTTGACGCGGATGCCCTTCGGCCCCCATTCGATCGCCATCGCCTTGGTGAACCCCTCGACCGCGTGCTTGGTCGCGGCATAGACGGCGCGGTCCACGCCGCCGACCTTGGCCATCTGGCTGGAGATGTTGATCAGCGAGCCGGGCTTGCCCGCCTCGGCCAGCCCCTTGGCCACCGCGCGGGTCAGGAAATAGGCGCCCTTGACGTTGAGCCCGCTCACCGCGTCGAAATCCTCCTCCGTGGTCTCCAGCGCCGGCGCGTGGCGCGCCAGCCCGGCAGAATTCACCAGGATGTCGAACGGCCCCGCCTTGGCGACCGCGGCCTCGGTCTCGGCCACCTGCGCCACGTCGAGCGAGAGCACCGAGGCCGCGTGCCCCTTGGCCCGCAGCGCCTCGGCCAGGGCGTTCAGCTTGTCCGCCCTGCGCGCCGCCAGGGTGACCTCGGCCCCATGTTCGGCCAGCGCCACCGCGCAGGCCTGCCCGATACCGGAGGAGGCCCCCGTCACCAGGGCGCGCTTTCCGTCGAGGCGGAACGAGGGCGTGCGCGGCAGCTCCATCAGGCGTCCCCCACCGGGAAGGCGATCCGGCCCGGAACGCGGGCCTTGTTGAACTCCCGCAGGCGGGCGAAGACATCGACGCCCAGCTGGCGATAGGCGTCGAGGATATCGACCATCACCCAGTTCTCGCGGATCTTGCCGTTCTCCAGCCGCCAGAAGTCGAGGCTGCGCATGGTGATTTTCTTGCCCGCGGGGGCGATGCCCATCCAGCCGTCGTGGGTGACCGTCTGGATCATGTTGGGCCAGCCGGTGACGGCGGCGTAATCCCCGTCGCCAAAGAAGTGGTAGGTGATCTCGTCCACGTATTTGCCGCGGTCGGGCATGCCGTTCAGGAAGGGGATCTGGTGCCAGTTGCGGAACCCCGAGATGCCGCGGCCGGTGCCGATGCCGGCGGGGCCGTACCAGTTCATCCGGGGGTGCCAGAACCGCTCCATCTCCATCACCTCGGGCCCGCCCTGGCTGGGGTGCTTCTTCAGATGGGCGAGCATCTCGATGATGTGCTGCTGCGAGGCGCGGGAGCGTTCCGCATCCCAGGGCCCCGGCACGATGCCGTCCAGCGTCATCGGCCCGGGGATGCAGAACTCCAGCCCCAGGCTGGGGGCCATCGGCCAGGCCTTGGCCTGCATCATCACCTCGGGGATGTCCCAGAGGGTCTGGACCTCGACAACGCGACCTTCCTCGAACCGGTAGAACTCGTGGAAACGCATGTGCGCCAGGTGCCCGGTGGGCGGGATGTCCAGCCAGGGGGCCACGAAGGTGCCGAAGTAATGCCCGCCGCAGCCGACCCAGTCGCCGCCATGCTCGTCCGGCCCGCCCATGACGATCCAGTCGCGACGCTCCAGGTCCGGCATCGCCTCCAGCAGCGGCGCGTAGCAGGCCTCGAAGAAGGCCTCTGGCCCTTCGAAGTCTCCGAAGGGATGCGGCATGTGGATCACCGCGTCGCTGGCGATCACCTCGGCCAGCGCGCCCTTGACCGCCGCGGCGTCGAAATCGGCCATCGCCGCGCGCAGCGGCGCCAGCGCGCGCTTGTTGGCCGTGTGCACGTCTGTCACCTCGTCCCGCATGTCCCCTACTCCGCCGCCGTCCCGTAGGCCACGTTCTTGCCGCCGTAGCGGCGCACCCGGATGTTGCACTGCTCGGCGTGGCCGACGAAGCCCTCGAGCATGCACAGGCGCGAGCCGTACTCGCCGATCATCGTGGCGGCCGCATCCGTGGTGATCTTCTGGTAGCTGTGGGTTTTCAGGTACTTGCCCACCCAGAGCCCCCCGGTATAGCGCCCGGCCTTCTTGGTCGGCAAGGTGTGGTTGGTGCCGATCACCTTGTCGCCGTTGGCCACGTTGGTGCGCGGGCCCAGGAACAGCGCGCCATAGCTGTGCATCTTCTCCAGGTACCAATCGTCGCGGTCGGTCATCACCTGCACATGCTCGTAGGCCATGTCGTTGGCGACCTGCAGCATCTCCTCGTGCGTGTCGCACAGGATCACGTCGCCGTAATCCTGCCAGGAGGCGCGCGCGGTCTCGGCCGTGGGCAGAACGCCCAGCAGGCGGTCGATCTCCGACAGGGTCTCTTCGGCCAGCTTGCGGGAGTTGGTGATCAGGCAGGCGGGGGAGTTGTAGCCATGCTCGGCCTGCCCCAGCAGATCGGTCGCGCAAAGCTCCGGGTCGGCGGCGCTTTCGTCGGCGATCACCATGGTCTCGGTCGGGCCGGCGAAAAGGTCGATGCCGACGCGGCCATAGAGCTGGCGCTTGGCCTCGGCGACGAAGGCGTTGCCGGGACCCACCAGCATGTGCACCGGCTCGATCGTCTCGGTGCCGATGGCCATGGCGCCGACCGCCTGGATGCCGCCCAGGGCGTAGATCTCATGCGCGCCGCCCAGGTGCATCGCCGCAACGACCGCCGGGTTCGGCTCGCCCTGGAAGGGCGCGGTGGCGGCGACGATGCGCGGCACGCCCGCGACGGTCGCGGTGGCCACCGACATATGCGCCGAGGCGACCATCGGGAACTTGCCCGCCGGCACGTAGCAGCCCACCGACTGAACGGGGATGTTCCTGTGCCCCAGGATAACGCCCGGGAGGGTCTCAACCTCGATGTCCTTCATCGAATCGCGCTGCGCGCGGGCGAACTTCATCACCTGCTCCTGCGCGAACTTGATGTCCTCCATGTCGCGGGCCGAGACCTTGGACATCAGCCCCTCGATCTGGCCTTCGGTCAGGCGGAAGCTCTCGGGGCTGTAGTTGTCGAATTTCTGGCTCATCTCGCGCACGGCCGCGTCGCCGCGCGCCTCGATGTCCCGAAGCCCGGCCTCGACGATGCCGCGCACCTTCGCGTCATCCTCGGCGCGGTCGGCTTCGGGTTTCGAGGTCTTGATACGTTCGATGGTCATCTCGTCACTCCCGCCCCGGAACCGGCCCGGGGCCTGATGGTCAAGGTTGTGCGTCCGGGTCAGGCCGGGGACGCGGTTGTCTGTATCTCGGTCTTGCCGTCGGGCCGGGGCGGGGCTTTCTCGCCGCGGTCGAAGGCCTCCCAGCCCTCGCCGCCGAAGACGTCGCGGCCCAGCTGCGCCAGCACATGCGGGAAATCGACCATCACCCAGTTGTCGGTGATCTTGCCGTTCTCGACCTTCCAGAAGTCCATGTAGCGGATGGTCACCCGCTTGCCGGTGGGGGCGATGCCCATGAACTCGCCCGAATGCGTCGCCTCCTGCCGGCCGAAGGCGGCGGCCCATTCGCCCATGTAGAGCCGCGCCTCGTCGATGCAGGTCTTGTCCGAGAAGGCGGCCTGGAAGGGGCGCTGCCAGTTGTCCTGGAACTCCTTCAGCCCGGTCTTGGTGCCGCAGCCCTGGTTGCCCATCCAGCGAAAGCCTTCGGCGAAGAACTGGCCGATGTCGTCGATCCGGTGGTCGTTGAGGCCGTCGACCATGCCTTCGATCACGGCGCGGGTTTCCGCGGTCTTGCTCATGTCGGTGTCGCGGGTCAGAACCGCCTGTTCGGGGCGAGAGCCTTTCATCTGCCTATTCCTTTGCGCATGCCGTTGGGGGTGTGGAGGGGGCGAACGGGCGCCCGCCCCTCCAGGAAGTCCCGGGGCATCCGGTTCAGGGCCGGATGGCGCGACTGGGCGTGGTTGCGGGCGGCGGCGCTCATCCTTTCACCGCCCCTGCGGTCAGGCCCGAGACGATCTGGCGCTGGAAGAACATGATCAGCACGAAGAGGGGCGCGGTGGCCGAGACGACGGCCGCGACCGCGAACATCACGTTGCCTTCGACCTGCGTCGTGCCCAGGAAGCTGGCGATGGCCGGGATCATGGTCTCGTTTTCCGAGCTGAGCAGCATCGAGGTGACCGCGAAGTCGTTGTAGGCCAGCAGGAAGGAGAAGAGGCCCGTGGTGATGACGCCGGGCCACATCACCGGGATGATGACGTGCCGGAAAGCCTGGAACCGGGTGCAGCCGTCGACCATGGCGCTTTCGTCCAGGTCCTTGGGGATGTTCAGGAAGAAGCTGTGCAGCATCCACAGGGTGAAGGGCTGGTTGATCGCCACCAGCACGATGATCGTCGTCGGCAGGATGCCCCAGACGTTCCATTCGAAGAACGGCAGCAGGTAGCCGGAAACCAGCGTGATATGCGGCATGGCACGGAAGACCAGCGCCGCCATCAGCAGCCAGAAGGCATATTGCTTGCCCGACCGGGCCAGCGCGTAGCCGCCCAGCGTGCCGAAGGTCAGCGAGATGACGACGGTGAAGAACACCACGATCCCGCTGTTGAGGACGGCGCGCCAGAACTCCTCCTGCACCCAGGCGCCGTGGTAGCCGCGCAGCGTGAAGGCGCTGCCGGTCTCGGCGATGGTGTTGGTGCCGCGCAGCGCATGCGTCCAGTCGGCCTTGGAGAAGAAGTCCGCCTGCACCTTGAAGCTGCCCCAGAGGGTCCAGAGGAACGGGAAGGCGGCGATCACCAGCCACAGCCCGACCAGCAGGAAGGAGATGACGGTCAGCGCCGAGGGGGCCTTGCGCGCCATCGCCCGGGTCGAGGTATGCTCGAGGGTTGTCGTGGTCATGGGGGCCTCCTCAATGCGCCTTGCGGTTGAAGTCGCGCCAGGTGCGGATCAGTACCGGGGTCAGCAGGATCACCACGCCCAGGATGGTCATCACCGAGGTCGCGCCGGCCGAGCCGTAAAGCGGGTTCCCGCTTTCGCGCAGGTCGTTGAAGATGATCCAGCTCAGCGAGGTCGCATGGGCCTGGCTCTGGAAGCTGACGATCGGCTCGAAGACGCGGAAGTTGTCCATCAGCAGCATCAGCGTGACGAAGGTCAGCAGCGGCACCAGGTGCGGCACGGTGACGTAGCGCATGCTCTGCCACTTCGTCGCGCCGTCGATCTTGGCGGCCTCCAGCGTGTCCTTGGGCACGGTCTGCAGCCCGGCATAGAAGACGATGAAGCTGAAGGGCAGCGTGTGCCAGACGCCGTAGGTCATCAGCATGATCCAGGTCAGCGTGGGCGAGGCCTTCAGGCTGAGCGAGGGATCGTTGAAGATGCGTTGCAGCGTGGCGCCGATGATGCCGTCGCCGTCGACCATCCAGAAGAGGATCAGCGCGCCCACCAGCGGCGTGACCAGGAACGGCAGCAGCGAGACGAAGATCGTCGGCCCCTTCAGCAGCCGCGGCAGGTTGTTGACCCCCACGGCGATGGCAAGGCCCAGGATCAGCACCAGCGGGGTCACCACGGCGGTATAGGTCAGGGTGAAGGTCAGCGCCTTGTAGAACGGCAGATCGAAGACCCGCTTGAAGAAGGCGCCGAAACTGTCGGCATTGCGCCAGGCGGCGGCGATCTCGTCGAACGCCAGGTGCGCGCGATTGGTGTAGGTCTGCAGCCCGTTCCAGCGGCCCAGGGGCTGCGCCTCGCGCAGCGCCTCGGTCGCGGCCAGGTCCACCTCGGTGGTCTGCTGGCATCCGAAGGGGCCGCAGCTTTCGGCCGTGACCAGCACCTGTTCGTGCTGGATGTGCAGCGACTGGATGAACACCGAGACGATGGGCAAGGCGATGAACAGCACCATCGCGGACAGGGTCGGCAGAATGAACCAGAAGAACGTGCGGTTTTTCATGCGCCTTGGCTCCGATCGCGGGGAAGAAAAAGGCCCGCCCGGTGGACGGGCCTTCAGGGGGCCGGGCTGGGACCGCCCGGCGGGGGGGAGTTACTGCAGGAAGCCGGCTTCCTTGGCGGCATCGCGGTAGGCCGCCTCGACATCGGCCAGCGCCTGCTCGGCGGATTCCTCGCCCTTGAGGAAGCCCACCAGCTCGTTGCCGAGGGCGCCGTGCATGATGCCGATCTGCGGGATCATCGGGTAAGGCTTGGCCCCGCCTTGCGCCGTCGCCGCAACGCCCGCGGCCGCCGGCCCCGGCTGGAAGCCGTCAAGCAGCCAGACCGCGTCGTCGTTGTTGGCCTTCACCATGTCGGCGTTCAGCCCCGAGACCAGCGCGGCAAAGGTCGCCTCGGCTTCCTCGTCGCTGATGTTCTTGGCGATGGTGATGCCGTCCCACCAAAGCGTCGCGCCCGGCACGCCGCCCGGCTCGACCGAGGGGGCGGCCGCAAGCACGGTGTTCTGCGTCACCTCGGGGGAGGAGCCTTCGGCGTCGAGGATCGCGGCCCCGCGCGAGCCCCACATGATGCCCAGCGCGGCCTGTCCCGCTTCCCACAGGCCCTGCGTCTCGTTCGAGGCCTGCGTCAGGTGGTCGGGATGGGCGTATTCCACCAGCTTCTTCATCGTCTCCAGCGCGGCGATGCCGGCCTCGGAATTGACTTTCGGCTCGGCGGTTCCGGGTTCGAAGAACTCGCCGCC
The DNA here is from genome assembly GCA_052031355.1 of Paracoccaceae bacterium. Classification (GTDB taxonomy): domain Bacteria; phylum Pseudomonadota; class Alphaproteobacteria; order Rhodobacterales; family Rhodobacteraceae; genus JBPEXR01. Next base: position 1,397 of record JBPEXR010000299.1, on the reverse strand, counting down.
GTGGGCCAGGAAGAACAGGTTGAAGCTTTCGCCCACGTTCCAGCCGGTCTGCATGTTCATGACCAGCGGATGTTCCATGATGCCTGCGGCGCGGATCTTCTCGGCGGCGTCGATCACCTCGTCATAGGTGGCGGGGATGCCCTCGACGCCGGCTTCCTCCAGGATGTCCTTGCGCACGAACAGGTGCTGCGCGTTGGCCATGAAGGCCACGGCCATCGTGTTGCCGCCGATCTTGATCAGCAGGTTCGGCTTGATGTTCTCGCCGTACTTCTCGATCAGATCGTCGAGCGGGCGCACCAGCCCGTCGTTCATCAGCTGGGTGAGCGTCGCGTTGGCGACGATGACGGAGGTGTATTCCGCCGGGTCGGGGGTGAGCGCGGCGTTCATGATCTGGCGCGCCTCGGTGGTGTGGTTGCGCGTGAACTCGGCGGCCTGGCCGGCGCAGTTCTCCTCGGCCGCGTCGACGACCGCGTGGATCGCCGGGAAATCCGAGGCGAGGATGCGGATCGACTGGCCCTCCGGGCCGCAGTTGGCGCCATGCCCCTCGGCATAGGCGGCGGTGGACATCAGCCCGGCCATCAGGCCCGCGGTGGCGATCTTTCTCAGAAACATGTCATTCTCCCTGTGTCTCTGTCGTTGGGGATGCGCCTTGCAATCACGCACCCGGTGGTTGCCCCCGGCCCTCCCCCGGGGGGATGGGGTCACGCCGCGAGGCGCTGGCCGGTCCGGCCGTCGAACAGGTGGCACTGTTCGGTCGGCACGTGGATCGAGACCATGTCCTCGATCTCGGCGCGGAAGCTCTTGTCGGCGCGCACGCTCACCAGCGTCTTGCCAAGACGCACGGTGACCATCGTGGCATCGCCCAGCAGCTCCAGCGTGTAGATCGGCGCGTTGATCTGGCCGCCGCTCGGGACCACCTGCGCATCCTCGGCCCTGAAGCCCAGCGTGACGGCGCCATCCGGCGCGCGCAGCCCGTCGATCCGGGTGTTGGGGGCGGTGAAGCTGCCGTTCGCCATGCCGCCGTCGATCAGGTTCATCGCCGGCGAGCCGATGAAGCTGGCGACGAAGGTGTTGGCCGGGTTGTCGTAGATCTCGGTCGGGCTGCCGACCTGCTGGACCACGCCCTTCTCCATCACCACCACGCGGTCGGCGAGGGTCATCGCCTCGATCTGGTCGTGGGTGACATAGATCGTGGTCACCGAAAGCTCGTGGCTGAGGTTCTTGATCTGCGCCCGCGTCGAGACGCGCAGCTTGGCGTCGAGGTTGCTGAGCGGCTCGTCCATCAGGAAGACGTTGGGCTCGCGCACGATGGCGCGGGCCAGGGCGACACGCTGGCGCTGGCCGCCCGACAGTTCGGCCGGCTTGCGGTGCAGGAAATCGTCCAGCTCCACCATGGC
>JBPEXR010000298.1:0-3871 GCA_052031355.1 Paracoccaceae bacterium | reverse complement strand
GTGCCGCTCTGCGACGCCCAGGACGCCGCGGTGCAGGAGTTCACCGAGATCGTCCACGCCGTCCCGGACCAGCTGCGCGCGGCCTGGCTGGCGCGTTTCGGCGCCAAGATCGGCCTGGCCGAGGCGCGGCCCGAGGACATGACCCTGATCACCGATCTTCTGTCCATGATGGCCGCGGCGGAGGCGGATTTCACCAATACCTTCCGCGGCTTGCTGGACGATACGGCCTTCGCCGCGCTGGAGGGGCAGCCCGGCCTGCCCGATTGGCGCGCGCGCTGGGAGGCGCGGATCGCCGCCGAGGATGACCCCGAGGCGGTGATGCGCCGCGCCAACCCCGCCGTCATCCCGCGCAACCACCGGATCGAGCAGATGATCGCCGCCGCGGTGGCCGGTGACATGGCGCCCTTCGAGGCGCTGACGGCCGCCCTTGCGCGGCCCTTCGAGGACCGCCCGGCCGACGATCCGCTGGTCCAGCCGCCCAAGCCCGCCGAGGAGGTTCAGGCCACTTTCTGCGGCACGTAAGGCCAGTTGCCCTTGCCGCTGGACGCCGCCCGCCCGGCGCGGCACCTTGCGCCCCAAGCGAACAAGCCACGGCCAAGCGAGGGGCGGATGACGGATTTCCTGGTCTATGACGTCTTCACGGAGGCGGCGTTCGGCGGCAACCAGCTGGCGGTGATCCCCCGCGCCGAGGAGGTGCCGGAGGCCCACCTCCAGGCCATCGCGCGGGAGTTCAACTTTTCCGAGACGGTCTTCCTCTACCGCGCCGGCTCGGACGGGGACGCGGACAGGGGCGCGGACGGGGACCTGACGGCCCGGCTGCGCATCTTCACCCCGACGCAGGAGATCCCCTTCGCCGGGCATCCGACCATCGGCGCCGCGGTGGCGCTGGCCGACATGGGCGAAGGCCCCGAGATGCGCCTTGGCCTGGGCGTCGGTCCGCTGAACGCCGTGGCCGAAGGCGGCGCGGCGCAATTCACTACGGAGGCCCGGCTGGAGGAGATGGCGCGCCCCGATCCCGCCCTGGTCGCCCGCGCGCTGGGCCTGGCACCGAACCGCCTGGTGACGCGCACCCATGCGCCGGTCATGGCCACCCTCGGCCTGCCCTTCACCTTCACCGAGCTTGCGGACCGCGATGCGCTGGCCGCCTGCCTGCCCGATATCGCCGCCTTCCGCGAGGGCGCGGCGGCGCATCCCGCCAGCCTCGATTTCGCGCAGTTCGCCTATGTGCGCGAGGGGGACCGCGTGCGCGCGCGCATGTTCGCCCCCCTCGACAACATCCCCGAGGACCCGGCCACCGGCAGCGCCTGCGCCACGCTGGCGGCGCTTCTGTCGGGGCTCGAAGGCAAGCCGCTGAAGCTGCGCATCGACCAGGGCGTCGAGATGGGCCGCCCCAGCCGGATCGAGGTCGCGGCCGAGGACGGGCGCGTCACCGTCCGGGGCCGCGCGGTGCGGGTGATGGAGGGGCGCCTGCACCTGCCCCGGGCCTGAGGCTCGCCCCCCGGCTGCACCCTCGCCGCACCCGGGCCACGGCGGGGCGCGGCGATCCGGCAGGGGGGTTCCCTCACCGCGCCGAATGGCCTACATCCCCGGCACGATCCGAGGTGAGCCATGACCGAGACCATCATCGAACGCTGCGAGGCGAAGGGCCTGCGCATGACAGGCCAGCGCCGCACCATCGCAACCGTGCTGGAGCAGGCCCAGGACCACCCCGACGTGGAAGAGCTGTACCAGCGCGCCTCCTCGCTGGATTCGGGCATCTCCATCGCCACGGTCTACCGCACCGTGAAGCTGTTCGAGGAAGCCGGCATCCTGGAAAAGCTGGAGTTCGGCGACGGCCGTGCCCGCTACGAGGACGCCGAGCGCGAGCATCACGACCACCTCATCGACATGCATTCGGGCGAGGTGATCGAGTTCGTGGACCCCGAAATCGAGGAGCTGCAGGAGCGTATCGCCGCCAAGCTGGGCTACGAGCTGCGCGGCCACCGCATGGAACTCTACGGCGTGCCGAAGAAGAAATAGCCGCGCGCCGGCACGCCCCCCGTGAATCCACGGGGGCACTGGCCAAGTCCGCGGCCCTGGGGTAGCCCCTTTGCCAAGGGCCCCAACCTTCGGACATTCCATGGAAAACCTGCGCGCCATCCTGCTGATCACCGCCTCGATGGCGGGTTTTGCGCTGGAAGACGCGCTGATCAAGGGCCTCTCGGCCAGCCTGCCCACCGGGCAGATCCTGATGCTCCTGGGCCTTGGCGGCGCCCTTTTCTTCGGGCTGATGGCGCGGGCCAACGGGCACCATGCCGTCTCGCGGCTGGCCCTGGGCCGGGCTGTGATGCTGCGCAACCTGGGCGAGGCGATGGGCGCCGTGGGCTTTGTCACCGCGATCGTTCTGACGCCGCTCTCCTCGGCCTCGGCGATCCTGCAGGCCACGCCGCTGGCCGTCACCCTGGGCGCCGCACTGTTTTTGGGCGAGGACGTCGGCTGGCGCCGGTGGAGCGCCATCGCCGCGGGCTTCCTGGGCGTTCTGATGATCATCCGCCCCGGCCTCGAAGGCTTCCAGCCGGCCTCGCTTTTCGCCGTTCTGGGCGTGGCCGGCCTGGCGCTGCGCGATCTCGCGACCCGCGTCGTGCCGCGCGAGGTGCCGACGCAGGTGCTGGCCTGCTATGGCTTTGCCATCCTGGTGCCCGGCGGCGCGCTGCAACTGCTGCTCTTCGCCGATCCCGTCACCCTGCCGGATGCCCGCCAATGGGCGCTGCTGGCGCTGACGCTGGGCATCGGGCTGGCGGCCTATTACGCCATCACCACCGCGATGCGGATCGGGCAGATCGCCGTCATCATGCCCTTCCGCTACACCCGGTTGATCTTCGCGATGATCGTCGGCGCGCTGGCCTTCGGCGAGCGGCCCGACGCGATGACCCTGGCGGGCAGCGCGGTGATCATCGGATCGGGGCTCTACACCCTTTACCGCGAAACCCGGCGGGGCGGCCCGCGGCGGGTGCGCCGCGCCCTTCCCTCCGGTCAGCCCCCCGTGTAGGAAGACGCTGACCTCGACCCATCAGTGCATCCAAGGAATTTGCCATGAGCATCATCATCGACATCCTCGGCCGCGAGATCCTCGACAGCCGCGGCAACCCGACGGTGGAAGTGGACGTGATCCTCGAAGACGGCACCGCGGGCCGCGCGGCGGTCCCCTCCGGCGCCTCCACCGGCGCGCACGAGGCGGTCGAACGGCGCGATGGGGACAAGGCGCGCTACCTCGGCAAGGGCGTGCTGGAGGCGGTGAACGCCGTCAACGGCGAGATCGCCGAGGCGCTGGCCGGCATGGACGTGACCGAGCAGGAAGCCATCGACGCCGCGATGATCGAACTGGACGGCACCGAGAACAAGGGCCGCCTGGGCGCCAACGCCATTCTCGGCGTCAGCCTGGCGGCGGCCAAGGCGGCGGCAGAGTTCACCGCCCAGCCCCTCTACCGCTACGTCGGCGGCACCTCCGCGCGGGTCCTGCCGGTGCCGATGATGAACATCATCAACGGCGGCGAGCATGCCGACAACCCGATCGACATCCAGGAATTCATGATCATGCCGGTCAGCGCGACCAGCATCCGCGAGGCGGTGCGCATGGGCGCCGAGGTTTTCCACACCCTGAAGAAAGAGCTGTCCGCCGCCGGCCTCTCGACCGGGATCGGCGACGAGGGCGGCTTTGCGCCCAACCTCAGCTCCACCCGGGATGCGCTTGATTTCGTTCTGAAATCCATAGAGAAAGCCGGCTACAAACCGGGCGAGGACATCCAGTTGGCGCTGGATTGCGCATCGACCGAATACTACCGGGACGGCCGCTACGAGATGAAGGGCGAAGGCGCCTCGCTGACCTCCGAGG
>JBPEXR010000297.1:0-3057 GCA_052031355.1 Paracoccaceae bacterium | reverse complement strand
AGGCCGGCGATCGCGGCGGCCAGCGCCTTGACGTCGCGCGGCGGGACCAGCAGCCCGTCGGTGCCGTTGCGGATCAGCTCCGGCGCGCCGCCGGCGTCGGTGCCGATCACCGGAACGCCCGCGGCCATCGCCTCCATGTAGGCCACGCCCAGCGGCTCGGCCCAGCTGGCCAGCACGAAGGCATGCGCGCCGTGCAGCTTCGCGCGCACCACGCCCTCGTCGACGGCGCCCAGCAGGGTCACCGCCCCCTCCAGGCCCAGCGCCGCGCGCCGCGCCTCCAGCGTGCCGCGGTAGCCGCTGCCGCCGGCGTCATCCTCGCCCGCGATCTCCAGCCGCACGTCGCGGCCCTCGGCGCGCAGCAGGGCGACCGCCTCCAGCACCTCCTCGTGCCCCTTCACGCGGTTGAGGCGCGCGCAGCTGAAAAGGCGCAGCGGCGCCCCCGGCTCCGGCGGGCGGTAGGGCTCCGGCCGGGCGAAGCGCGCAGGCTCCACCCCCATCGGCTGGACGGCCAGCGGCGGGGTGTCCTCGCCGAGGGCGGCGCGCAGCTCCCCCTCCAGCCGGCGGGTGATGACACTGCCAAAGCGCGCGCCGCGCCACTTGGTGCGCTGGCCGGGGCCGTAGTCCTGCATCGGGCCGTGCAGCGTCAGGCTGTAGCTCGGCCCGCCCAGCGCGCGGGAAAGCGCCGCGATCAGCGCCGCGCGGCCGCAGGAATGGACGTGCACATGCGCAACGCCCCGCTCGGCCGCCCGGCGGCGCAGGGCGAAGGCGGCGGGCAGGCACAGCGCCAAGTCGCGGCGCAAGGCGGGCGCGTCGGTGCCCAGCAGGCGGTGCAGCCTCGGGCGCGCGAATGCGGCCGCCCCGCGCAAAAGGTCCGCGGCCGAGGGCGGCATCAGGTAGATGCAGCGCGCCGCCGCCTCCGCCGACCAGGCGTGGGCGATCAACCCGGGCGGCGGCGGGCGGGTGCTGAACAGCTGCACCTGCGCGCCGCGCCGCTCCAGCGCCGCGATCTCGCGCCAGAAGAAGATATGCGTCTGCCCGGGGAACTGCGGCACCAGGATGCCGATGGGCCCGGACGCCTCGCCCCGCGTGCCCTCGGGCGGCGCCGCGCCCTGGCCCGCCGCGCGGGCGGACCCCTCTTCTGCCTGATGCACCATGCTTTCCCTCTGTCCGACGCGCGGCTATCATGGCCGCCGCCCGCGCCCGTGGAAAGCCCCGGCGCCACCCAGCCAGGACCGCCCGCCACGTGCCGATGCCAGACGCGCCCCCGCACCGCCCCGCGCCCCCCGATGGCGGCGCGCCCGCGCCCGGGCCCTGCCCCATGTCGGTGATCATCCCCGCCAGCAACGAAGAGGCGCATATCGGCGCCTGCCTGGGCGCGCTGGCCGCTGCCCCGCCGCCCGAAGGGGCGGAGGTGATCGTCGTCGCCAACGGCTGCCGGGACGACACCGCCGGCGCGGCGCGGCGCTGGGAGGCGCCGCTGCGCGCGGCAGGCTGGCGCCTATCGGTGATCGAGCGGCCCGAGGGCGGCAAGCCCGGCGCCCTCAACGCCGGCGACGCGGCGGCGCGCGGGGCGCAGCGGGTCTACCTCGACGCCGATGTGACGGTGGAGCCGGAGCTGCCGCTTGCCCTGAACCGCGCGCTGGATCACCCCGAACCGCGCTATGCCAGCGGGCGATGCCGCATCGCCCCGCCGCGCAGCCTGGCGAGTCGCGCCTATGCCGCCTGCTATGCCCGGGTTCCCTTCATGACCGAGGGCGTGCCGGGCTGCGGCCTCTACGCCGTCAACGCCGCCGGCCGCGCCCGCTGGGGCGCCTTCCCGGAGGTGATCGCCGACGACACCTTCGTGCGCCTTCAGTTCACCCCCGAGGAACGCATCGGCCTGCCCCAGGGCTACCGCTGGCCGCTGGTCGAGGGCTTCGGCAACCTCGTCGCGGTGCGCCGCCGCCAGGACGCCGGGGTGCGCCAGATCGCGGCGCGCTACCCCGCGCTGGCGGCCCGGGACGACAAGAAGCGCCCCACGCCCGCCCGGGTCTTGGCCCTGGCCCTGCGCCATCCGCTGGGCTTTGCGACCTACGCCGCCGTCGCCCTGATGGTGCGCGCGCGCCCGGCGGAAAGGGGCTGGACTCGGGGGCGCTGAGATGTCGCTATGAGGCGTGCCCGGCCGAAGCGGCCCGGCGCGCAAGCTCGAGTCGGGGGACATCGTGGCATCCATCGGAGGCAAAGGCGCGGTCGCATCGGCGATGTCCGGCACCGGTCTGGGCGCGCGCATCCTGCGCTCGTCCCTGCTGACGGTCGGCGGCTTCGGCTTCGGCCAGGCGATGCGCCTGGCCTCCAACCTGATCCTGACGCGGCTGCTGTTCCCCGAGGCCTTCGGGATGATGGCGCTGGTCTCGGTGCTGCTGCAGGGGCTGCAGCAATTCTCCGACGTGGGCGTGACGCCCTCGATCCTGCATTCCAAGCGCGGCGACGATCCGGCCTTCCTGAACACCGCCTGGACGATCCAGATCCTCCGCGGGCTGCTGCTGTGGCTGGCGGCCAGCGCCCTGGCCTGGCCCTTCGCCGCCTTCTACGGCGCGCCCGAGCTGCGGACGATCCTGCCGGTGGCGGCGCTGTCGCTTGTCATCTCCGGCTTCAACCCGACGCGGCTTGATACGGCGAACCGGCACCTGATGCTGGGGCGGGTCACGCTGATCGACATGGGCGTGCAGACGGCGGGTGTGGCGGTGGCCGTAGCCTTGGCTTACGCGACCGGCTCTGTCTGGGCGCTGGTCTGGAGCGGTATCGCCTCGGCGCTGCTGAACCTCGTGCTGCTGAACCGGTTCCTGCCGGGCCCCGGCAACCGCCTGGGGTGGGAGCGCGAAGCGGCGGCCGAGCTCATCGGCTTCGGCAAGTGGATCTTCCTGTCGACGATCTGCGGCTTCCTGTTCCACCAGGCGGACAAGCTGATCCTGGGCCGGGCGCTGAACCTGGCGCTCTTCGGCATCTACAACATCGGCTTCTTCCTGGCCTCCTTCCCGATGATGCTGGGCAGCATGCTGACCCACAAGCTGCTGATCC
>JBPEXR010000296.1:0-3812 GCA_052031355.1 Paracoccaceae bacterium | reverse complement strand
CGGCGGCCCCGGGGGGCCGCCGTTCCAAAGATCGGGAAAGACCGGATCAGCGCTTCGAGAACTGGAAGCTGCGGCGGGCCTTGCGGCGGCCGTACTTCTTGCGCTCGACCACGCGGCTGTCACGGGTCAGGAAGCCGGCGGCCTTCAGTGCGCCGCGCAGGCTGGGGTCGTACAGCTGCAGCGCCTTGGAGATGCCGTGCTTGACCGCGCCGGCCTGGCCGGACAGGCCGCCGCCGGTGACGGTCGCCATCACGTCGAACTGGTCCTCGACACCGGCCACGGTGAAGGGCTGGCGCAGGATCATCTGCAGCACCGGGCGGGCGAAGTACTTGTTGATTTCCTTGCCGTTGACGGTGACCTTGCCGGAGCCCGGCTTGATCCAGACGCGGGCCACCGCGTCCTTCCGCTTGCCGGTGGCATAGGAGCGGCCCAGCTCGTCACGAACCGGCTCGCGCGGGGTTTCAACCTCGGCCACCGCGACATCGCCGGCGACGGCGTTCAGACCCTCGAGGGATTTGATTTCTTCAGCCATTATTTCGCCACCCGGGTGTTCTTCGAGTTCATGTTCTTGACGTCCAGCACTTCGGGGCTCTGGGCCTCGTGGGGATGCTCGGCGCCGGCGTAAACGCGCAGGTTGGTCAGCTGCTTGCGGCTCAGGCGGTTGCCCGGCAGCATGCGCTTGACCGCCTGGGTCACGACACGCTCGGGGTGCGCGCCTTCCAGGATCTGGTCCGCGGTGCGGTGCTTGATCCCGCCCGGATGGCCGGTGTGCCAGTAGTATTTCTTTTCGGTGCGCTTCTTGCCGGTCAGCTGCACCTTGTCCGCGTTGATCACGATGACATTGTCACCGGTGTCCATGTGCGGGGTGAAGGACGGCTTGTGCTTGCCGCGCAGGCGCATGGCGACGATCGAGGCGAGACGGCCCAGAACGACGCCCTCGGCGTCGATCACGATCCATTTCTTCTCGATGTCTGCAGGCGTTGCAGAGAAGGTTTTCATGAGCAGGCTACCCTGGAGTTTGTGTTGCGTTGGCCGGCCGCAGCCCGCCTGAATGCGATGGGCGGGTTATAAACGTTGCGCGCGCCCAGTCAAGACGCGAGAACGCGGATTAGTCTTGCAAAAACAATAGCTTAAAAATTAGGTATTATAATACCCCATAGTTCTGCCCCCACCTTCGCCGCGTCGCGGCAAGAAAATGCACGCCGCCGGCCACCCGACGCTTGATCGAATCGAACGCCTCCCCTAGATGCGCCCCACGTTCGGAACCGATCCCAACTTCGCAGCATGGCTGACGGGGGGGCGCTAAGGAACCGACCGGATTCAATCTACTGGTCACGAAGGGGAGCGCCATGAAAGACGCCAACCTCTTCCAACTGGGGATCGGTCTGGAGACAGGCGCCCAAGAGGAAGACAAAACCCGTGCAACCCGCGCGAACGACACGCTTTTCGACGAGGCGCGCGAGGATCACTTCATCCGCCGCGACGGCACCGTTTTCGCCGGCACGCATCTGATCATCGAGGTGGTCGGCGGCAGCGGCCTGGACGACGAGCCGCGCATTCAACGCGCCTTCCGCGATTGCGTCACCGAATGCGGCGCCACCTTGCTGCACATCCATACGCACAAGTTCAGCCCGCAGGGCGTCTCGGGTGTCGCGGTGCTGGCCGAGAGCCACATCAGCGTGCACACCTGGCCGGAAATCGGCTATGGCGCCTTCGATGTCTTCATGTGCGGCGACGCCAACCCCTGGCGGGCGGTGGACGTGCTGAAGCGCCACTTCCACACCCAGGACGTGCGCGTGCGCGAGCTGAAGCGCGGCGAGGGCCTGGTCGAGGAAGCCGGGGTCGCGGCATGAGCGATTGGGTCCGCGAAAGCCTGCACGACGACTACGCCCAGGCCCTGCGCGTGGCGGAGATGCATTACGACAGCGAAACCGCGCACCAGCGGATCAAGGTTTTCTCCAACCCGACCTTCGGGCGGGTGATGACCCTCGACGACGTGGTGCAGGTGACCGAGGCGGACAATTTCATCTACCACGAGATGCTGACCCATGTGCCGATCCTGGCGCATGGGGCGGCGCGCCGCGTGCTGATCATCGGCGGCGGCGACGGCGGCATGGCCCGCGAGGTGCTGCGCCACGCCAGCGTCGAGCATGTCACCATGGTGGAGATCGACGGCGGCGTCGTCGAGTTCTCCAAGACCCACCTGCCCGGCATCTCTGCCGGGGCCTTCGACGATCCGCGGCTGGAGCTGGTGATCGCCGACGGGGCAGAGTTCATGGCCGGAACGGACGGCGGCTTCGATGTCATCATCGTCGATTCCACCGACCCCGTGGGCCCGGGCGAAGTGCTGTTCACCGACAGTTTCTATGGCCACGCCAAGCGCGCGCTGGCGCCGGGCGGCATCCTTGTCACCCAGAACGGCGTGCCCTTCGTGCAGCCGGAAGAGCTGACGGGCACGATGCGCGCCTTCCAGGCCCTCTTCCGCGACGCGACCTGCTACCTCGCCACGATCCCGACCTATGCGGGCGGGCCGATGGCCTTCGGCTGGGGCACGGACGGCGACGCGCGCAAGGTGACGGTGGAAGAGCTGGAAAAGCGCATGGCGGATGCGGGCCTTGCGCCCAGCTACTACACGCCGCAGGTGCACAAGGCCGCCTTCGCCCTGCCCGGCTATATCGCCCGCCTGATCCCCTGAGGTGCTCGGCGCGCCCCCGGCCTGGCCCGGGGGCTTGCCGCATCGCCGCCGCCATGCGCTAATCGGGCATGGTGTCAGGTGCCCCGATCCAGCGGCGCGCGGGATGAGCGCGCCGCCCCCCTCCGCCCCCTCGGCAGAGGACGGGGAGTTGCGCGAACGATGGCGCGCGGCGCAGGCGCGCATGGCGGGCGCCGGGCTGGACGCGCTTCTGCTGACGGGCCCGGCGGATATCGCCTATTTCTCCGGCTTTCTCACGCGGTTCTGGGAAAGCCCCACCCGGCCCTGGTTCCTGCTGTTGCCCGCCAGCGGCGCGCCCGTCGCGGTGATCCCGCAGATCGGCGCGGCGCTGATGGCGCAGGGCCCGGTGCAGGACATTCGCACCTGGCCCGCCCCCGATTTCGGCGAGGACGGCGTGCCGCTGTTGGCCGAGGCGATCGAGGGGCTGGCCCCGGGCGGCGGGCGCATCGGCCTGCCCTCCGGCCAGGGCACGCATCTGCGTATGCCGCTGGCGCGTTGGGCGGCGCTGCAGGACCGCCTGCCCCGGCACCGATTCACCGATGACGCCGGCCTCGTTGCCGCGACCCGCATGGTGAAATCGGAGGCCGAGATTGCCCGCATCCGCACCGCCTGCGACATCGCCGCCCGCGCCTTCGCCCGCGTGCCGCAGATCGCGCGGCCCGGCGTGCCGCTGGACCAGGTCTTCCGCGATTTTCAGGCGTTGTGCCTGGCCGAAGGGGCAGATTGGGTCGCCTATCTCGCGGGGGGCGCCGGGCCGGGTGGCTACGCCGATGTCATCTCCCCCGCGACGGATCGCCCGCTCGCCCGCGGCGATGTGCTGATGCTGGACACCGGCCTTGTCCACGCCGGCTACTTTTGCGATTTCGACCGGAATTTCGCCCTCGGCCCGCCCGCGCGGGAGCTTGAACAGGACCACGCGCGGCTGATCGAGGCGACCCGCGCCGGCTTCGCCGCCGCCCGGCCCGGCGCCCGCGCGCGTGACGTCTTTCACGCCATGGACGCGGTGCTGACGGGCGGCGCGGGCGGCGGGGACATCGGCCGCTACGGCCACGGCCTGGGGCTGGAGCTGACCGAGCCACCCAGCCTGCATCCCAACGAT
>JBPEXR010000295.1:0-6746 GCA_052031355.1 Paracoccaceae bacterium | reverse complement strand
GACGCGCAGCGCCTTGGGGTGCGCCTCGGCCAGCGCCAGGGGCAGCGCGCCCGCCCCGGCCAGGATCGCCAGACGGTCCCGCATCAGCCCGGCGTCAGGAAGGACCGGTCGGAGCCGGCGGTGATGAAGCGCACGATCTCCTGCACGTAGTCGCTGTCGGTTTCCTGGCCCAGCCGGCGGGCGCGGTCCTGGAAGGCCCCCTCGCCCTGCGCCAGCATCTGGAAGGCGGCCCGCAGCGCGGTGATGTCGGCCCGCGCCACGCCGCGGCGCTTCAGCCCGACGAGGTTCAGCCCGTCCAGCTGGCCGCGCGGCGCCTGCACCAGCCCGTGCGGGATCACGTCGTTGGTCACCATGGTCACCGCGCCGATGATCGCCCCGCGCCCGATGCGCACCCATTGGTGCACGCCCGACAGCCCGCCGACGATCACCTCGTCCTCCAGCACGCAATGGCCGGCCAGGGCGGAATTGTTCACCAGGATGCAGCGGTTGCCGATCTGCACGTCGTGCGCCACGTGGCAGCCGGCCATGAAGAGGCCGTCATCGCCCACGCGGGTGACGCCGCCGCCGCCCTCGGTCCCGGCGTTCATCGTCACATGCTCGCGGATGCGGTTGCGCGCGCCGATCACCAGCCGCGTCTTCTCGCCCCGGAACTTCAGGTCCTGCGGCACCTCGCCGATGACGGCGAAGGGGAAGATCTCCGTCTCCTCGCCGATCTCGGTCCGGCCGGTGATGACGACATGGCTTTTCAGCACGACGCCGCGCCCCAGCTTGACCTCGGGGCCGACGTGGCAGAAGGGGCCGATCACGCAATCCGCGCCGATCTGGGCCCCCGGCTCGACGATCGCGCCCGGGTGGATCTGCGCCTCGGCCATGGGTCAGCCCTGCCCGAGGTCGAGCATCGCGGTAAACTCCGCCTCGGCGGCCATCTCGCCCTCGACGGTGGCCTTGCCGGCGAATTTCCAGACCTTGCCGCCCGGCTTGCCGCGCAGCGTCTCGAGGCGCATCTCCAGCACGTCGCCGGGCACCACCTTGCGGCGGAACTTGCACTTGTCGATGCCCATGAAATAAATCAGCATTTCGCGATCTTCCATGCCCAGCGAGGCGCCCACCATGACGCCAGCGGTCTGGGCCATCGCCTCGACGATGGTCACGCCCGGCATGATCGGCGTTCCGGGGAAATGGCCCTGGAAGTGCGGCTCGTTCATGGTGACGTTCTTGATCCCCACGGCCGAGTTCGTGCCGTCGATGTCAACGACCTTGTCCACCAACAGGAACGGGTAACGATGCGGCAGAAGCCGTTGGATCAACTGGATATCGGCGCTGGTGCGGGGTTCGTTCATCGGATGTCCTGACCTTTTGTCTGGCTTCAGTCCCTAGCAAGCACGCGGCACTGGGGCAAGCGCCGGAGGTCGCGGGGAAGTTCCCCTCCGCCCGGTCAGTCGCCGCCCGTGGCTTCGCCTTCGCGCGCCTCATTGCCGGTCCCGGCCTCGCCCTCTTCCGCATCCGGCGCCACGGGACGCGGCAGGACCGGGATCGCGGCTTCCCCGGCGCCGGGGCGCGGCTCGGCCGGCTGGCCGGCACCGATGGCAGCATCGACGCGCTGGATCGCCACCTCGGTCACGTCGATCACGTCGGCAGAGAAAAAGAGGTTGCGCCGGTCCATGATGACCACGGCGCCCGCCTCGCGCATGATCCCCTCCAGCACCGGCTGGACGGCGGCCAGGAACTCGCGCCGCAGCGCCTCCTGCTGCTGGGCCAGCTCGCGCGCCTTCACCTCGCGTTCGCGCCGGATGCGCTGGGCCTTGGCGTGAAAGGCATCCGCGAGGGCGCGAAACTCCTCGGGCGGCAGCTCGGCCCGGCGTTCGGTCAGGGTTTTCTCCTCGCGCGCCAGCGCCGCCTCAAGCTGGCGGTTCTGGGCCGAGACGCGCGCGCCCTCGTCCTCCAGCTCCTGCATGGCGCGGCGGCCGAAGGCGCTTTGCGCGAAAAGGCGATCGATCTCGATCGTCAGGATCTGGCTGGAGGGCACGCCGGCAGTCTGCGCCGCCGCGGCGGAGGGCCAAAGCGCCCCGCCCGCAGCGCCGCAAATGGCCAGGTTCAGCGCCAGCGCCAGCCCGGCGCCAAGGCCAAGGCCAAAGCCGCGCACGGCCCTCAGACCCTGCTGGATCGGCCCCGCGCGCATCGCCTAGAAGTCGGTCGAGATCGTCAGGTTGAAGTTCTGCTCCTCGTCGTGCTTCTCCTTGACCAGCGCTTCGGAGAAGTTGAACCGCAGGGGCCCGACGGGGGTATCCCAGAACAGCGACAGGCCGACCACGTGGCGCAGCGAGAAATCCTCGTAGATCACGTCCGGGTTGGTGCTATCCAGCCCCCAGAGCGAGCCGACGTCGTAGAAGACCCCGCCGGTGATCCCGTATTCCTCGGGCAGGCCAAGCGGGAACTCGGCGTCGAAGCGCGCCACGGCGTAGAAGTTGCCCCCCAGCGCATCGTTCACGTCCGCGCCGTCCCGCTCGCGCGGGCCGATGCCGCGCGGCTCGAACCCGCGCATCACGCTGGGGCCCATGAAGAAGCGGTCGGTCACCCGGCCGCCGCCGCTGGAATAGCTCAGCGCGCCGCCCTCGAATGTGGCGCGCAGGGTGACCTCGTCGTTCCAGACGCGGGTCTGCGCAACAGCGCGGGCCGAGGTCTTGATGAAGGTGTTGTCGCCGCCGACGCCGCCGAAATCCTGGCCGAATTCCAGCAGCATGTCCGTCACCGGGTCCAGATCCTCGCGCCGGGTGTCCCAGCTGTAGGTATAGCCCAGCGAGCTTTCCCAGACGCGCCCGCGTGCCGCCTCGGCGGTGATCAGGGCGCCGATGTCGTCGCCCAGGCCGGTGATCTCGTCGCCCTCGGCGGTATAGCGCAGCTCCAGCCGCCCGTTGGGCGAGACCGGGAAGCTGAAGGCCGGCTGGAAGCGCGCGATGGCGGTATCGTATTCCGCGCCGGCGTAATCGGTTTCGATGAATGAGGCGCCGAGGTCGAACCGCAGATCGCGCCCCAGGAAGGCCGGCTCGGTGAAGCCCAGGCTGTATACCCGGTTGTCCGTCCCGGTGGAGACGCCAAGGCTCAGCGTCTGGCCGCGGCCCAGGAAGTTCGACTCGCGGAAGCGGATCACCGCGCCGAAGCCGTTGGCGGTGGAATAGGAGCCGCCGACCGTCAGGCTGCCCGTGGGCTGTTCCTCGACGTCGACATCGACGATCACCTGGTCCTCGCGGCTGCCCTGGCGGGCGTTGACCTCGGCGGTGGTGAAGTAACCCAGGGCGCGGATACGTTCGGCCGCGGCCCGGATCTCGCGCGGGTTGAAGGGGTCGCCCTCGGCCACCTTGAACTGGCGCCGGATCACCCGGTCCATCGTGGTGGTGTTGCCCTCGATGTCGATCCGCTCGACGAAGATGCGCGGCCCGCGCGAGAGCTTGTAATTGACGTTCAGCGACACGTCGCGGTCGTTGCGCGTGATCACCGGCTCGACGCGGATGAAGTTCTGCCCCTGGCGCACGGCCAGCGCCTCCAGCCGGGCGATGTCCGCCTCGATCCGCGCGGGGTTGTAGACGGTGCCCGGGCGCAGCTTCACCGCCGCCTGGTAGGCAGAGGTATCAAGCCCGGCGATCTCGCTGCTGACCCCGACATTGCCGATGGTGAACTGCGAGCCTTCCTGAACGTTGAAGGTGATGAAGTAGGCATCCCGCTCGCGCGTCAGCTCGGCGTTGACGCCGGTGATGCGGAAATCGACGTAGCCGCGCGAGGCGTAGAAGTCGCGCAGCAGCTGCTTGTCCAGCTCGATCCGCTCTTCCACGAAGGTGTCGGACTTGATCAGCAGGCGCAGAAGGCCGGCCTGCTTGGTCTCCAGCACCCCGCGCAGGCGGCGGTCGGAGAAGGCCTCGTTGCCGACGAAGCCGATCCGCTCGATCTCGACGAGGCCGCCCTCGAAGATCTCGAACACCAGGTCGACCCGGTTTTCCGAGCGTTCGATCACCTTCGGCGTCACCCGCGCGGCGATGCGGCCGCTTTGCTGGTAGGCCTGGGCGATGTTGGCGGCATCCGCCTCGGCGGTGGCGGGGTTGAAGACCCGCCGCGATTGCGAGCGGATGACGCCCGCCAGAACCTCGTCGTCAAGCCGGCGGTTGCCCTCGAAGGAGATGCGGTTGACCGTCGGATACTCGGTCACCTCGATCACCAGGCGCCCGCCGCGCGGCTCGATCGTCACGGTCTCGAAAAGGCCGGAGGCGAGGATGCGCTGGTAGGCGGCGTTCAGCTCTGCCGCGCTGACGGTCTGCCCGCGAGCGATATCGGCATAGGACAGGATGGTGCCATCCGAGACGCGGGCATTGCCTTCCACCGCGACGCTGGAAAACTGGTAGCTTTGCGCCTGTGCCATCGGCGCCGCCGCCGCGCTGGCCAGCAGTAACGCGATCGCTGGAACGGTGCTGCGCAGCCGTTGCTTCGCCCGACCGGGCGCCGCGGCCCCTACCCCAGTTCTTCTGTTCATTGAACCGCCCCGTTGCACTATCCCTGTGCGATCTGCCTACCGGCAATACCCGATCTTGTCAAAACGACAACGCCCCGCCGGGGCGCGGCGGGGCATGTTTGTTGTCGCCTGTGGGCTTGGCGCATCTAATGGGTCGCGGGCGCGGCGCCGCAAGGCCCTTCGGCTTCAGAAGAGCGAGCCGACAGCCCCGCCCAGGCCAAGCGCCGTCAGGATGACGCCGATGTAGTAGATCCGGTCCCAGTTGATGTCGATCAACAGGGTGATGCCGCGGTAGCCCTGTGCAAGTGTCTGCATGTCAGCCTCGTTCCTGGCAGAATCGTCCAGATCCGAAGCTATCGGTGCAATGTGGCGGTTTTTGGGCCTCGGCTGAGGGGCGCCCGGCGCCCACCCGGCCTAGGGACAGAACAGGTCGTTCCCGAGGGCGAAGACCATCAGTGACAGGATCATCGCCAGCCCCACCGCCATAAGGATACGCAGCGCGCGGTCGCTGGGCGGGCGGCCCCGCACCGCCTCGTAGGCGAAGAAGACCAGGTGCCCGCCGTCCAGCACCGGCACCGGGAAGAGGTTCAGAAGCCCCACCGCGGTGGACAGCACCGCGACGAACCAGACGAAGCTCTGCACCCCCTGGCTGGCCATCGCCCCGGAGGTCTGGGCAATGCCCACCGGCCCCGAAAGATTGCAGGAGGAGATCGCCCCGGTGATCATGTGGTAGAGGCCCGAGATCGAGCCCTCGACGATGCGCCAGGTCTGCGCGGCGGCCGCGCCGGCGGCGTCCAGCACGCCGGAAAGCTCGGTCGCCGGGGTGAAGAACAGCCCCCCGACGATGCCAATGCGCCACTGCGTCTGAAAGCCGCCGCCCGGCTGCGGCTCGTCCACGCGGCGCGGCGTCAGCACCAACGACAGCTTCTCGCCGTCGCGCCAGATCGTCAGCGGCTGCGGCGCGCCGTTGGAGCCCTCGATCTTCTCCTTCAGCTGCGAAAAGGCATAGATCGGGTCGTTGTCCACGGCGACGATCACGTCCCCCGGCTCCAGCCCCGCCCGCCAGGCGGCGGACCGGGGCGCGACGCGGTTGACCAGCGGCGGATAGGGATAGGGGCCGGCAACCTCCATCTCCGCGCCATCACGGCGCACGGTATAGGGCAGGCTCGGCTCGACGGGCAGGTCCCCAAGGAACTGGGCGAAGCTGTCCTCGGATTCGAAATCGGGCACCGGCTGGTCGCCGATGGCCAGCACCTCGTCGCCCTCCTGCACCTCGTAGGCGCCCGGCAGCTCGCGCAGCTCGGCGATGCGCAGCGGCTCGGCCACCTGGCCCTGCCACAGGATCGCCGCGCCGAAGATCAGAAACGACAGGACGAAGTTGAAGATCGGCCCCGCCGCCACGGTGGCCGTGCGCGCCCAGAGGGGGGCGCCGTGCATGGTGCGCCGCGCCTCCTCGGGGGGCATCGCCTCGATCGCCGCGCCGTCCTTGCCGCTGGCGGCGGAGCTGTCGCCGCGGAACTTGACGTAGCCGCCGAAGGGCAGAAGCGCGAATTGCCAGCGGGTGCCGCGCCGGTCCACGCGCGAGGCCAGAACCGGCCCGAACCCCAGCGAAAAGACCTCGGCATCGATGCCCGACCAGCGTCCGACGATGTAATGGCCGTACTCGTGCACCGCGACGATGATCGACAGCGCCACGATGAAGGCCACCACCATCTGCAGGAAAGAGCCGGCTTGCGGCAGGAAGCTGATAAGGTCCACGTCGTCTCCTTGTTACGGCGTTTGCGGCTCTCGGCGCCTTTGGTCGGTCAGGCGGCGCGGGCGGCGGCGGCGCGTCCCGCGTGATCGCGGGCCGCCCGGTCGGCGGCCTGCACGGCCTCCAATGTCATCGGGGCGCGGGCCAGCGGGTCGGCGCAAAGCGCCTCCAGCGTCTGTTCGACGACCACGGCCATGTCGCAAAATCCGATCTGCCGGGCCAGGAAGGCATCCAGCGCGCGTTCCTTCGCGGCGTTGAAGATCGCCCCCGCCAGCCCGCCCTGGCGCATGACCTCCCGCGCCAGGCGCAGCGCGGGGTATTTCGCCTCGTCCGGCGCGGCAAAGCGCAGCTGGCCGATGGCGGCCAGGTCCAGACGCTCGACCGGCAGATGCGCGCGTTCGGGCCAGTGCAGCGCATAGCCGATGGCGTGGCGCATGTCCGCCGGGCCGACATGGGCCATCAGCGCGCCGTCGCGGAACCCGACCAGCGCGTGGA
>JBPEXR010000294.1:0-3524 GCA_052031355.1 Paracoccaceae bacterium | reverse complement strand
TTGTTCAGATCCAGCAGGCGCGCGTTCTCCTGCTCCAGCTGCAGCGCCGCTTCCTTCCAGCTTTTCATCTGCTGCAACTCGCGCCGCAGCTCCTGGTTCTGGCGGTAGATGCGCTGGTAGGACTGGAAATCGCGGATCAGGTTCACCGTGGCGGTGACAGGCACCATCGCCCAGTCGAAGCCGGGCATCACCTCGTCGATCACCTGGGCGCGCAGACGCTCTACCCGCGGGCTGTCGATGCGCCAGACCAGGAAGACCGCCAGCAGGCACAGCACGATGACCCCGGTCAGCAGGCGGCGCAACGGGGCGGTGATGTCCTCGGTGGTGCGGTCTCGGGCCAAGGGCGCTCTCCGGGTCACGGATGCAGGTTAGAACGCGCGGGCCGCGCGGGGAAGCGGGGCCGCGGCGTAACAGATGGGGCAGTGCCCCGCCCGGGGCAAGCGCGAACGGCCGCCTCGCCGGTCGCCCCGCTCCGCCGCGCCCCGCTGCGCCGCGGGCGCCGCGCCTCAGCTGTCGTAGTCGATGGCGTGGCGCAGCTGCTTTTCGTACTCCAGCGCCTTGCCGGTGCCCATGGCGACGCAGTTCAGCGACTCGTCGGCGATGGAGACGGCAAGGCCCGTCTGCTCGCGCAGGGCCAGGTCCAGATCGCCCAGCAGCGCGCCGCCGCCGGTCAGCATGACGCCGCGGTCCACGATGTCGGCGGCAAGATCCGGCGGGGTGGCTTCCAGCGCGGTCATCACCGCCTCGCAGATCTGCTGCACTGGCTCGGACAGCGCCTCGGCCACCTGGGCCTGGGTGATCTCGGTCTCTTTCGGGACGCCGTTCAGCAGGTCGCGCCCGCGGATCTGCATCGAGGCGCCGCGGCCGTCGTCGGGCATGCGCGCCGTGCCGATGGAGGTCTTGATCCGCTCGGCGGTCGACTCGCCCACCAGAAGGTTTTGCTGGCGGCGCAGGTAGCTGATGATCGCCTCGTCCATCCGGTCGCCGCCAACGCGCACCGAGCGCGCATAGACGATGTCGCCCAGGCTGAGGACCGCGACCTCGACCGTGCCGCCGCCGATGTCGACGACCATGTTGCCCGTGGGATCGGTGATCGGCATGCCCGCGCCGATGGCGGCGGCGATCGGCTCCGCGATCAGGCCGGCCTTGCGGGCGCCGGCCGACAGGACCGATTGCCGGATCGCGCGTTTCTCCACCGGGGTGGCGCCGTGCGGCACGCAGACGATGATCTTCGGCTTCGAGAAGGTCGAGCGCTTGTGCACCTTGCGGATGAAGTGCTTGATCATCTCCTCCGCGACGTCGAAGTCGGCGATCACGCCCTCGCGCATCGGGCGAATGGCCTCGATCGAGCCGGGCGTGCGGCCCAGCATCAGCTTGGCGTCCTCGCCCACGGCGAGCACCTTCTTCTGGCCGTCCTTGACGTGGTAGGCGACCACCGAGGGCTCGGACAGGATGACGCCCCGCCCCTTGACGTAGACGAGCGTGTTCGCCGTCCCGAGATCGATCGCCATGTCCTGCGAGAACATCCCGGTCAGGTTCGACAGTCCAAACATACGCGTCCCATCCTTGCGCCCGTGAAAAGGCCCGCGACTCCCCGGACGGCAGGCCCAAGGGCCCTTATAGGCGGGGCAGGCTGGCAGCGAAAGAGCGGCGGCGACGAACCTTGGGCAGTAATTCGCCCAAAGGGCGTGCCAGGGCGCCTGCGGGCGCATCTTCCCTTGCGTCAGGCGGCCCTTTTGCCCCGCCGGCGGGGGGCGATTCGCCCCGCGCCCCGTCCCGGCCGCACCGCGCGCCGGCGCCCGCCCAAACACGCGCATGTCGCTTTCCCGCCGCGATGGGTCGGCGCGGTTTTGCGCGCCCGCGCCGGCCGCGTCTAGTTAGAGGGCACGAGGGAAGAGGAGCCGCGCATGAAGACCGAAGTCAAAGCCCTGGTCGTCGGCGGGGGGGCCGTGGGCACCTCCATCGCCTATCACCTGGCCCGCGCCGGCTGGCAGGACGTCATGCTGCTGGAACGTGACGAGCTGACCGCCGGCTCGACCTGGCACGCGGCGGGGCTGCTGCCCTACTTCAACATGTCCTATGCCACGACGCACATCCACGACTACTCGATCAAGTTCTACAAGACGCTGGAGGAAGAGACCGGGCTGAACGCCGGCTTCTTCGTGGTCGGCAACCTGCGCATGGCGCAAAGCAAGGCGCGCATGGACGAATACATGCTCTACGCCTCCACCGCCGAGACCTGCGGCGTGCCCTTCGAATGGCTGACGCCCGCGCAGATCAAGGAGCGTTGGCCGCTGGTGCGCACCGACGACCTGGAGGGCGCGATCTTCCACCCCACCGATGGCTACATCAACCCCGCCGACGTGACGATGGCCATGGCCAAGGGGGCCCGCCAGCGCGGCGTCGCGATCGAACGGCGCTGGCAGGTCGACGGCTACGCCTGGGCCGGCGACCACTGGCAGGTCACCGTCACGAAGATGGTCGAGAAGGGCGGCAACCTGGTGCCCTCGGACGAGCAGGCGGTGATCCGGGCCGAACATGTCGTCACCGCCACCGGCAACCACGCGCAGCGCACCGCCGCGCAGCTGGGCATCAAGATCCCGGCGATCCCGGTCGAGCATCAGTACATCGTCACCGAGCCCGACCCGGCGCTGGTCGACTGGCGCAAGTCGAACCCCCAGCACCCGGTGCTGCGCGACGCCGACGCCAAGTGGTACGTGCGCGAGGAACGCGGCGGCTGGATCCTCGGCCCCTACGAGCGCGGCGCCCCCGCCCGCTTCGAATACGGCGTGCCGGAAAGTTTCCGCGCCGACCTCTTCCCGCTCGACCTGGAGCGGATCGAGGCGGAGTACATGTCGATGATCCACCGCATCCCCTCCTCCGAGGAGGTGGGGCTGAAGGACGATTTCAACGGCCCCATCTGCTACACCCCCGACGGCAACCCGCTGCTCGGCCCGGCGCCGGGGCTGCGCAACATGTGGCTGGCCGAGGGGTTTTCCTTCGGCATCACCGCCGCCGGCGGGGCCGGGCACTACCTGGCGCAGGTCATGGTTGAGGGCGAGGCCGAGATCGACATGGCCAGCCTCGACCCGCGCCGCTACGGCGACTGGATGACGACCGAATACGCCGCCCGCAAGAACGAGGAGGCCTACGAGCACGTCTACATCCTGCATCACCCGGATGAAGAGCGTCCCGCCTGCCGCCCCCTGCGCACCGCGCCCTGCTACGACCGGATGAAGGCCCGCGGCGCCCAGTTCGGCCAGGTCAACGGCTGGGAGCGGCCGAACTATTTCGGCCCGCTGGATGCGCCCGACAGCTTCGACCACGACGCCCGGTCCTTCCGCCGCGGCGCCTGGTGGGAACACGCGGTGGCCGAGGCCCGCGCCATCCGCGAAAGCGTCGGCCTGATCGACGCCAGCGCCTTCACCAAGCATTCGGTCTCCGGCCCCGGCGCCACGGCGTTCCTCGACTGGTTCACCTGCAACCGCCTGCCCAAGGTGGGGCGCATCAACCTGACCTACGCG
>JBPEXR010000293.1:0-3107 GCA_052031355.1 Paracoccaceae bacterium | reverse complement strand
ACCATGCCGCCGCCGTCGCCGGTGCAGGTATGCGCCGAGGTCGCGCTGAAGTAGGCGCGGCCGTAACCGCCGGTCGCCAGCACCACCATCTTGGCGTTGAAGACATGCATCGTGCCGTCGTCCAGCTTCCAGCAGACAACGCCGGTGCAGGCGCCGTCGTCGGACATGATCAGGTCGATGGCGAAATACTCGATGTAGAACTCGGCCTTCTGCTTCAGGCTCTGGCCGTAAAGCGTGTGCAGGATCGCGTGGCCGGTGCGGTCGGCGGCGGCGCAGGTGCGCTGCACCGGGGGGCCTTCGCCGAACTCGGTCGTGTGGCCGCCGAAGGGACGCTGGTAGATCTTGCCCTCCTCGGTGCGGGAGAAGGGCACGCCGTAATGCTCCAGCTCGTAGACCGCCTTCGGCGCCTCGCGCGCCAGGTATTCCATCGCGTCGGTGTCGCCCAGCCAGTCGGAGCCCTTGACCGTGTCGTACATGTGCCACTGCCAGTGGTCGGGGCCCATGTTCGACAGCGAGGCGGCGATGCCGCCCTGCGCCGCCACGGTGTGCGAGCGGGTCGGGAAAACCTTGGTCACGCAGGCGGTGCGCAGCCCCTGCTCCGCCATGCCGAGGGTCGCGCGCAGACCGGCGCCCCCTGCCCCCACGACCACGACGTCATAATCATGCGTCTCGTATTCGTATGCAGCCATTGAAAAGCTCCGGTCAGGTTAAAGCGCGATGCGCGCCAGGGCGAACAGCCCGGTGGCGGCCGCGGCGTAGGAAAGGCAGATCATCACGATGAGGGTGATCTTGCCGGTCAGCCCGTGGACGTAATCCTCGATCAGCACCTGCACGCCGCCGCGGAAGTGGTGCAGGCCCACCACCAGCGTCAGCGCGGCGACCAGCGCCGGGAAGGGCCGCGCGAAATAGGCCAAGACCGCCTCGTGCGGCTCGCCCAGCATCGGCCCGAAGGTGAAGACGAAAAGCGGGATCAGCACCAGCAGCGCGTAGGAGCTGATGGTCATCGCCCAGTGATGCGCGGTGCCGGACTTGGCCGAGCCGTGGCCGGTCGCGCGCTTGCGGTCTGTCAGGTAACGCATGGCTCGCCCCTCAGATCAGGATGATGGTCAGAAGTGTCAGCAGGACCGAGCCGCCGATCACCGCCCAGCCCAGGCGTTCGGCGCTGGGCAGGTCCAGCATCTTGCCCTGGTCCCAGATCAGGTGCCGGACGCCGGCCAGGCTGTGGTACCACAGCCCCCAGAGCGACAGCGTCAGCACCAGATCGCCGAACCAGCTGGTCAGCACCGCGTCCGCGGTGGCGAAGTAATCGGCCGAGGTGGAGGCCGCGAGGAACCACCAGACGACCAGCAGCGTCGAGATGAAAAGCGCGTTCCCGGTGATCCGCGTCAGGATCGAGGTCATCGAGGTCAGCTGCGGGCGGTAGATCGTCAGGTGCGGCGAAAGCGGGCGATTGCCGCGATTCACGTCGGCCATGGGTGTTCCTTTCGGTCTCTGTCGCCCCTTTACTAGCGTTTTTTGCGGGGCTGTCACGGGCCTGTCGCCCGGGGCGCGGACCTTATGCCGCAGAAAATGCCGCCGGGGAAGGCCCGCGTGATCACGCCGGGTCGCGCCGTGATCACGCAAGGCAAGGGCGGGGCGGGATCAGGTCGGGATCAGGGCCCAGTAATCCAGATCCAGCAGGATTCCCGGCAGGTAACGCCCCTCCGGGTCGCGCAGATCGCCCGCCTCGCCGGCCTTGCGCGCCACCAGCCGCAGGCGCAGCGCGCCGACGCCCGGCACGGCGGTTTCGGCCTTGTCCAGCACCTCGGTATGGGCGCGGATCGTGTCGCCGGCAAAGCAGGGGTTGGCATGGGCGCCGCCGTTCAGCCCCGCGATAAGTTGCGCGTTGGCCAGCCCGTTGAAGCTGAGCGCCCGCGCCATGGAGATGACATGCCCGCCGTAGATCAGCCGCTTGCCATCCTCGCGCGCGGCGCTGTCGAAATGCACTTTGGCTGTGTTCTGCCACAGCCGGGTGGCCAGCATGTGCTCGGCCTCTTCCACGGTGACGCCGTCGACATGGTCGATCACCTCGCCGATGGCGTAATCGCCCCAGCGGTGCGGCTCGCCCGCGAGGGCGAAATCGTAGCGGCTGAAATCCAGCCCCTCGGGGATCACGAGGTCCTCCGCCGCCAGCGCGGGCTTGAGATCGGGCACCACGGCCTCGGGCGCCGGGGCCTCCGGGTCGCGCTTGCGCAGCATGACCCAGCGCACGTAGTCGAGCACGCAGCCCCCCGCCGCATCCAGCCCGCGGCTGCGCACCCAGACGATGCCGGTCTTGCCGCTGGAGGTCTGCTTCAGCCCGATCACCTCCGATTCGGTGCGCAGGGTCTCGCCCGGGTAGACCGGCCGGTGCCAGCGCCCCTCGGCATAGCCAAGGTTGGCCACCGCGTTCAGCGAGACATCGGGCACCGTCTTGCCGAAGACCGTGTGAAAGACCAGCAGATCGTCCAGCGGGCTTTGCGGCAGGCCGCAGGCCTGGGCAAAGGCGTCCGAGGATTGCAGCGCGTGCCGGGCGGGGTAGAGCGCGTGGTAGAGCGCCCGCTCGCCCTGGCCGAGGGTGCGCGGCACCGCGTGGACCAGCTTCTGGCCCAGGGCGTAATCCTCGAAGAAGCGGCCCGGGTTCGTCTTGCCGGCCATCATTGCGCGCCCAGCTTCATGTCGGGGCTGTAGGTGCCCTCGACCTCTTTCACCACGGCCTGGCCGCAGCGCATGATGCCGTTCGCCTCGTCATAGGCGTAGGTCGGATCGCCGTAGAGCTCCCAGCCCTTGGAAAGCGCCTCGGAGACCTTGTGGCAGAAGGCAGAGGAATCCTCGCCGGTGAGCAAGCGGTAGAGTTTCATGGCAACCTCGTCAGCCGAAGGGAATGTAGCCGAGCCAGATGTGCACCCCGGCCGCGGCGGCATAGAAGATGAGCGCGCCGATCACCGCCGCCGCCTCGCGGCGCGGGCCCGGGGCTAGCGGCGGCGCAGGCGCAGGCTCGGCACGGTTGATCAGGGCGATCTCGGCCACTGCCCAGAGGGACAGCCCCCCGAACAGCACCAGCGAGGGCGCGTCGCCGTTGACCAGCA
>JBPEXR010000292.1:0-5650 GCA_052031355.1 Paracoccaceae bacterium | reverse complement strand
GACGTCGGCGCCGAAGCCCATGGCGCTGCCCTTGTTGCGCTGGGCGATGATCTTGTCGAGCCCGGCGAACGCGCCGCCGCAGATGAACAGGATGTTGGTGGTGTCCACCTGCAGGAACTCCTGCTGCGGATGCTTGCGGCCGCCCTGCGGCGGCACCGACGCAATCGTGCCCTCGATCAGTTTCAGGAGCGCCTGCTGCACGCCCTCGCCCGACACGTCGCGGGTGATCGAAGGGTTGTCGGACTTGCGAGAGATCTTGTCGACCTCGTCGATGTAGACGATGCCGCGCTGCGCCCGCTCGACGTTGTACTCGGAGGCCTGAAGCAGCTTGAGGATGATGTTCTCGACGTCCTCGCCGACATAGCCGGCCTCGGTCAGCGTCGTGGCGTCGGCCATGGTGAAGGGCACGTCGAGGATCCGCGCCAGCGTCTGCGCCAGCAGCGTCTTGCCGCAGCCGGTGGGGCCGATCAGCAGGATGTTCGACTTCGACAGCTCGATGTCCGAGGACTTCGCCGCGTGGTTGAGGCGCTTGTAGTGGTTGTGCACCGCGACCGACAGGACGCGCTTCGCCGTCGCCTGGCCGATCACGTAGTCGTCCAGAACCTCGCAGATCTCCTTCGGGGTGGGCACCCCGTCGGAGGATTTCAGCCCCGCGCCCTTGGTCTCCTCGCGGATGATGTCCATGCACAGCTCGACGCATTCGTCGCAGATGAACACCGTCGGCCCGGCGATCAGCTTGCGCACCTCGTGCTGGCTCTTGCCGCAGAAGCTGCAGTAGAGGGTGTTCTTGCTGTCACCGCCAGAATTCGTAGCCATTTCGCACCTTTCGGGGCTTTTCGTGGTCGTTCAGGGCCGTCGGAGGCTTGCAGAACCGTGGTACTGAAAGACTAGGACAGGCTCCGACGCTCCACAATGTCAAAGTTGGAGGGGGCGGGGTTGCCCTTGCGTATCAATCCTCCTCGCCGGGTTTGATGCGGTTCTCGACGATCTCGTCGATCAGCCCCCAATCCTTCGCTTCCTCGGGGGACATGAAGTTGTCCCGCTCCAGCGCGGCTTCCACCTTCTTCAGGCTTTGGCCGGTGTGCTTCACGTAGATTTCATTGAGGCGGCGCTTCAGCTTCAGCGTCTCCTCGGCGTGGATCATGATGTCGGTCGCCTGCCCCTGGTAGCCGCCCGAGGGCTGGTGCACCATGATGCGGCTGTTGGGCAGCGAGAAGCGCATGCCCGGCGCGCCGGCGGTCAGCAGGAGCGAGCCCATCGAGGCCGCCTGCCCGATCACCAGGGTCGAGACCTTGGGCTTGATGTACTGCATCGTGTCGTAGATCGACAGGCCCGAGGTGACGACACCGCCGGGGCTGTTGATGTACATGCTGATCTCCTTCGACGGGTTCTCCGCCTCCAGGTGCAGCAGCTGGGCCACGATCAGGCTGGACATGCCGTCGTGAACGGGGCCGTTCACGAAGATGATCCGCTCCTTCAGCAGGCGCGAGAAAATGTCGTAGGCACGTTCGCCCCGGCTGGTCTGCTCGACCACCATCGGAACCAGCGTGTTCATGTAAGTCTCGAACGGGTCTGTCATTGCGCCCCTGCCTGCTTTGCTTTGTGTATCGGTCAGAACCTACCAGAGTCTTAGTGTCGCGCCGGGGGGGCTGCAAGAGGCGCCGGGGGGAAAGGGGGCCCGCGGTGCCGGCTGGCCGGGCGGGCAGCGGCGGCGTGCGCGGCTTGGGGGCGCTGCCCCCTCTGGCGCCTGCGGCGCCATTCACCCCCGGAGTATTTCGGGCGAGATGAAGCGGATCCCCGCGCCCGGTGCGGCGGGCGGCGCGCGCCCTTTCAGCCGGCTTCGGCGAGGCGCGCGACGTAGCGGGCCAGGGTGTCGATTTCCAGGTTCACGGGATCGCCCTCGGCGGCCCGGCCCCAGGTGGTCACCTGTTGCGTATGGGGGATGATGTTGACGCCGAACTCGCGGCCCGACACCTCGTTCACCGTCAGCGAGGTGCCGTTGAGCGCGACCGAACCCTTGGGCGCGATGAAGCGCGCCAGCGCCTCGGGCGCCTCGAAGGTCAGGCGGGTGCTGTCCCCCTCCGGGCGGATCGACAGGATGCGGGCAACGCCGTCCACGTGGCCCGAGACGATGTGGCCGCCCAGCTCGTCCCCCACCCGCAGCGCACGCTCCAGGTTGACGCGGCGGCCGGCCTGCCACAGCCCGAGGTTGGTCTTGGAGACCGTCTCGGCGCTGATCTCAACGTCGAACCAATCCTCGCCCAGCGCGACCACCGTCAGGCAGACGCCGTCGCAGGCGATCGAGGCGCCGATCTCGATCCCGGCGGTGTCGTAGGCGGTGCCGATGCGGGCGCGCAGATCGCCGCGCTGCTCCAGCGCGCGCACCTCGCCCATGTCGGTGACGATCCCCGTGAACATGCCTTCACCTTTCGCTGGTCGCGGCGCCGCGCGGCCCCTTGGCGCCCCTCGGGGGCCACAGTTTCGCCGGAACGCCGGGTTATTCCTATCGCGCGATGTATGGGATATTTGCAGGCCATGGGCAACCAAGAGCAGCCAGTTCGCGCGGTCGGCACCAGCCGCGTCTTCCTGTTTCTCCAGGGGCCGCACGGGCCCTTCTTCGCCGCG
Organism: Paracoccaceae bacterium; assembly: GCA_052031355.1. GTDB lineage: Bacteria > Pseudomonadota > Alphaproteobacteria > Rhodobacterales > Rhodobacteraceae > JBPEXR01. Next base: position 3,025 of record JBPEXR010000292.1, on the reverse strand, counting down.
CTCGGCGCCATGCTGCGCCGCACCGGCGCGCAGGTCTGGCGCGTCAGCTTCAACGCCGGCGACGCCGCCTTCTGGCGGGACCGCGCCCACCTGCTGCCCTTCCGCGGCCCGGCCGAGGCCTGGCCCGAACGGCTGGCGCAGCTGCTGCGCGAGAAGGCGATCACCGACATCGTGCTTTACGGCGACACCCGCCCGATCCACGCCGAGGCGGTGCGCCAGGCGCGCCAGGCGGGGCTGACGGTGCACGTCTTCGAGGAGGGTTACCTGCGGCCCTACTGGGTGACCTATGAGCGCGGCGGCACAAACGGCCATTCGCGCCTGATGCAGATGAGCGTGCCGGAGATGCGCGCGGCGCTGGACAATTCGGACCCCGAAGCGCCGCTGCCCCCCGCCCATTGGGGCGACATGCGCCAGCACATCTTCTACGGCGCGCTCTATCATGCCTGCGTCATGGCGGGGCGCCGCGCCTATGCCGGTTTCGCGCCGCACCGCGACCTGCCGGTGGGGCACGAGTTCCGCCTCTACCTGCGGCGCCTGCTGGGCATGCCCTGGATCGCGGCGGAACGGGCGCTGGCGACCTGGCGCATCCGGGCGGGCGGCTTTCCCTACCACCTGGCGCTGCTGCAGCTGAGCCACGACAGCAGCTTCCGCAGCCATTCGCCCTTCGCCAGCATGGCCGAGTTCCTGGAGGTGGTGATCGCCGGCTTTGCCGAGGGCGCGCCGGGCCATCACCACCTGGTTTTCAAGGCCCACCCGCTGGAGGACGGGCGCGAGAACCTGCGCGCCGAGATCGCCCGCCGCGCGGCGCGTCACGGCGTCGCGGACCGGGTGCATTTCCTGCGCGGCGGCAAGCTGGCGCGGCTTCTGGGCGAGGCGCGCAGCGCCGTCACCGTCAATTCCACCGCGGCGCAGCAGGTCCTGTGGCGGGGCATCCCGCTGAAGGTCTTCGGCGAGGCGGTCTACGACAAGCCGGAGTTCGTCTCGACCCAGCCGCTGGCGGAGTTCTTCGCCGCCGCGCGCCGGCCCGACGGGCGCGCCTACCGCGATTACCGCCGGTTCCTGCTGGAGACGAGCCAGGTCGCGGGGGGCTTTTACGCCCGGTCCGCCCGGCGCCAGCTGCTGCGCCAGGTGGTCGACATGATGCTGGCGCGCGAGGATCCCTACGACGCGCTGCGCAGCGGAACCGCGGCGCCGCGGCAACACCTGCGCGCGGTGACCTGAGGGGCGCGCGCCCTCGCGCTGGCTTTTTCTGACGCCCTCGCCTAGGCTTGGCGCAAAAAGCCGAGGCAGAACAACGGGTCGAGGAGACCGAGCAGTGAAACCCATAAGAACCCGCTGGGCGCGGAACGCCGCCCTTCTGGCCGCCGTGGCGCTTGTCGCCGCCTGCGGCCTTCCGCGTTCCGGACCCACCAAGAACGAGATCTACGCCGGCTCCGTGCTGCGCGAGGGGGATGCCTTCATCGTGTCGGTGAACGACCGCGTCACCCGCGCCACCGCCGTCACCCCTGCCCTGGGCTTCAGCCAGGCCTTCCTCAGCGCCGGCGCGCTGGGCAGCGACACGATCAACCCGGGCGACACGCTGGGGCTGACCATCTGGGAAAACGTCGATGACGGGCTTCTCGCCTCGACCACCAGCAATTCCACCCTGCTGGAGGAAGTGCAGGTCGATGGCGCGGGCTTCATCTTCGTGCCCTACGCCGGGCGCATCCGCGCCGCCGGCAACACGCCCGAGGCGATCCGCCGGGTGATCACCAACAAGCTGAAGGACCAGACGCCGGACCCGCAGGTCCAGGTGCGGCGCGTCGCCGGGGACGGGGCCACGGTGTCGGTCGTCGGCTCCGTCGGCGGCCAGGGCGTTTTCGCGATCGAGCGGCCCACCCGGACGCTGACCGCCATGCTGGCCCGCGCCGGCGGCGTCACCGTGCCCACCGAGGTGGCGCAGGTCGCGGTGCTGCGCGGCGGCCGGCGCGAGGTCGTCTGGCTGCAGGACCTCTACGAGAACCCGCATCTCGACATCGCCCTGCGCGGCGGCGACCGCATCGTGGTGGAACAGGACCGGCGGTCCTTCACCGCGCTGGGGGCCACCGGCACGCAGTCGCGGGTGAATTTCGACACCCAGACCCTCTCGGCGGTCGAGGCGATCGCCCGCGTCGGCGGGCTGACCGCCAGTTCGGCCGATCCCACCGGCGTCTTCATCTTCCGCAACGAGCCCGCCGAGATCGCCAACCAGGTGCTGGGCCGCACGGACCTGATCGGCCCGCAGCGCATGGTCTACGTGCTGGACCTGACCGAGCCGAACGGCATGTTCATGGCGCGCGACTTCAACGTGCGCGACGGCGACACGCTCTACGTCACCGAGGCGCCCTTCAGCCAGTGGAGCAAGACCATCGCCGCGGTGACCGGCTCGCTCGGGGCCATCGAGACGCTCGATACCGCGGCGACCACCCTCTCCGGGGGCTAGGTTGCCGGGTCCGCACAGGGCCGACAGTTCAGACGCCGGGGCCGCCGCGCCCCGGCGTCTTTGCGTCTACAACGGCGGTCTGCTGTGGAACCGCCGCCACCGCCGCATCCTGGCGCTGGCCGGGTTGCCGCCCCGCCTGGGCTGGCCGGGGCCGGGCGACGCGGTGGGCATATGGGGCGACAGCCCCACGGCCGCGCGCGGCCGCACCATCGCCGCCCGCACCGGCGCGCCCCTGGTGCACATCGAGGATGCCTTCCTGCGCGGGCTGCACCCCGGCCGCAGCGGCGAGCCGCCGCTGGGCCTGCTGATCGACCGCAGGGGCGCGCATTTCGATCCCTCGCAGCCATCGGACCTGGAGCATCTGCTCGCGCAGCACCCGCTGGACGACAGCGCGCTGATGCAGCGGGCGGGCGACGCCATCGCCCGGCTGCGCGACGCCCATTTGACGAAATACGCCGCCATCGACCCGGCGCTGCCCGCCCCCGCCCCCGGCTACGTCCTGGTGATCGACCAGACGCGGGGCGATGCGGCGGTGCGCGCCTCGGGCGGGAACCGGGCGCTTTT
>JBPEXR010000291.1:0-3891 GCA_052031355.1 Paracoccaceae bacterium | reverse complement strand
CGATGATGACGAAACCTGATGAAGTAATGACCATCCGCGAAATGTGCGATGCGTTCGAGGTGACCCCGCGGACCCTGCGGTTCTACGAATCGAAGGAGCTGCTGTTCCCGATCCGGCAGGGTCAGAAACGCCTGTTCACCCGCCGCGACCGCGCCCGCCTGAAGCTGATCCTGCGCGGCAAGCGCTTCGGCTTCAGCCTCGAGGAGATCCGGCAGCTGCTGGAGCTTTACGACCGGGGCGACAAGCAGCGCACGCAGCTGTCGCGGACCTACGAGATCGCCCAGCAGCGGCTGCGCGAGATGCAGTCCCAGCGGGACGAGCTGAACGACGCCATCGAGGAGCTGCAGGAGCAGCTGGGCTGGGTGGCGCAGGTGCTGGGCGGCATGGACGGCCAGGTCGAGGCCGCCGAGTAACGCGCCCCGGCGCGCCGCCCTGCCAAGGGGGCGGGACAAGTTTCCCCCGGGCCCGCGCGGCCCGGCGGCCCGCCCGGCGGGAAAGCGGCCAGGGCCGTGATCCGGGCGCAAGGAACAGCCCCTAAGAGGGGTGAAGGAACAGCCCCCAAAGGGGCGAAGGGACAGCCCCACGGGGCGAGGGACAATCGCCCCCGGGGCGATGTTAGGACCCCGGGAGCGCCGGACAGGGCGCGGCCGGGGGCAAGGAACAAGGCCCCGCACGGGGCCACGCTTAACGCCCCAACCGGGGCCACGAACACCGCCCCGACCGGGGCAACGCACAACGCCCCGACCGGGGCCGCGCACAATGGCTCGCCAGGCGGGCCGGAGGATCGCCCCGAAAGGGGCGGAGAAGACGCCCCCAGCGGGCCAGGACCGGACGCCCCCGGGCGCCCAACGAACCGAGGAGACGCAGATGCCCCGCTACACCGCCCCCACCAAGGACATGCAGTTCATCCTGCACGAGGTGCTGAAAGCCCCGCAAAGCGGCATTCCCGGCTACGACGAGCTGGAGCCGGACTTCACCGCCGCCGTGCTGGAAGAGGCCGGCAAGCTGACCTCCGAGGTGCTGGCCCCGCTCAACACCGTGGGCGACACCGAGGGCTGCAAGCTGGAGAACGGCGTGGTGCGCACGCCCACCGGCTTCAAGGCGGCCTTCGACCAGGTGCGCGAGGGCGGCTGGACCGGCCTCGACATGCCCGAGCAATACGGCGGCCAGGGCATGCCCTACCTCATGGGCACCGCGGTGGGGGAAATGTTCTCCTCCGCCAACCAGGCGTTCACCATGTACCAGGGCCTGACCCACGGCGCCGCCTCGGCGATCCTGGCGCATGGCACCGACGCGCAGAAGGACACCTACCTGCCCAAGATGGTCTCCTGCGAGTGGACCGGCACCATGAACCTGACCGAGCCGCATTGCGGCACGGACCTGGGCCTGATGCGCACCAAGGCGGTGCCGCAGGAGGATGGCAGCTACAAGATCTCCGGCCAGAAGATCTTCATCTCCGCCGGCGAGCATGACATGGCCGACAACATCATCCACCTGGTGCTGGCCAAGATCCCCGGCGGCCCCGAGGGCATCAAGGGCGTCTCGCTGTTCATCGTGCCGAAGTTTCTGGTGAACGAGGACGGCAGCCTGGGCGCGCGCAACGGCGTGAGCTGCGGCAAGATCGAAGAGAAGATGGGCATCCACGGCAATTCGACCTGCGTCATGAACTACGACGAGGCGACCGGCTACCTGCTGGGGACCGAGCACAAGGGCATGCGCGCCATGTTCACCATGATGAACGAGGCGCGGATCGGTGTCGGCATGCAGGGCCTGGCGCAGGCCGAGGCGGCCTACCAGAACGCCCTCGACTATGCCCGCGACCGCCTGCAGGGCCGCGATGTCACGGGCGCCAAGAACCCCGAGGGGCCGGCCGACCCGATCATCGTGCACCCCGACGTGCGCCGCGCGCTGATGGACCAGAAAAGCTTTGCCGAGGGCGCCCGCGCCTTCCTGCTGTGGGGCGCGCAGATGATCGACCGCGCCCACCGGGCCGAGGACAAGGACGCCGACGGGCTGATCTCGCTGCTGACGCCGGTCATCAAGGGCTTCCTGACCGACGAGGGCTACGACATGACCGTCAAGGCCCAGCAGATCTACGGCGGACACGGCTACATCGAGGAATGGGGCATGTCGCAGTTCACCCGCGACGCCCGCATCGCGATGATCTACGAGGGCGCCAACGGCATCCAGGCGCTGGACCTCGTGGGCCGCAAGCTGGCGCAGGACGGCGGCAAGCACGTCATGGCCTTCTTCGACATGGTGAAAGGCTTCATCAAGGAGAACGCCGGCAAGGATGCCGAGTTCGACCGCGATTTCCTGGAGCCGCTGAAGACCGCCTCCAAGGACCTGCAGTCGGCCGGCATGTTCTTCATGCAGAACGGCATGAAGAACCCCAACGCGGCGCTCGCGGGCTCTTATGACTTCATGCACATGTTCGGCCACGTCTGCCTGGGCCTGATGTGGGCGAAGATGGGCCTGGCCGCGCGCGAGGCCTTGGCGGCAAGCCCCTCCGACGCCACGTTCTACGAGACAAAGCTGGCCACCGGGCGCTACTACATGGCGCGCCGCCTGCCCGCCACCGCGCTGCACCTGCGCCGCATCGAAAGCGGGGCAGAGCCGGTGATGGCGCTGGAAGCGGCCAACTTCTGAAGCCGCGGCCCCGCGCGCCCGCCGCGCGGGGACCCGCACCGCCCGAGGGAGGACACGATGCCGAAACGCTTCCGACTGACCCGGCGCTTCCCGGTCGCCATGACCGAGGACGGCTATCGCCGCCTGCGCCGCTTCGCCTCCGAGGCGGGGCTCGACGAGGGGGAGGCGCTGTCCTTCCTCTTCGAGCATTTCGACAGCGTGACCGACGAGACGAACCTTGCCCACCGCCTGCGTCTCTTCAACTCGGAGCTCGACGCGCGCAAACGCTGAGGCCGCATCGCCAGGGAGGACAGATGCCAAGCACGAGCAGATCCGGCTGGATGACCGACGAGCACGCGATGCTCGCCGAGATGACCGCCCGCTTCATCACCGAGGAATGGGCCCCCCATTTCGACCGCTGGCGCAAGCAGGGCGAGATGGACCGCGACACCTGGACCCAGGCCGGCGCGCTGGGGCTGCTGTGCCCCTCGATCCCCGAGGCCTACGGCGGCGCGGGCGGCGATTTCGGCCATGAGGCGGTGATCCTGATGGAAGCCTCGCGCGCCAACCTCGCCTCCTGGGGGCAGGGCATCCATTCGGGCATCGTGGCGCATTACATCCTTTCCTATGGCACCGAGGAGCAGAAGCAGCGCTGGCTGCCGAAGATGGTCACGGGGGAGCTGGTCGGCGCGCTGGCGATGACCGAACCCTCGACCGGCTCGGACGTCCAGGCGATCCGCACCCGGGCGGAGCGGGCCGGCAACGGCTATCGCCTCTCGGGGCAGAAGACCTTCATCACCAACGGCCAGCACGCCAACCTGATCCTGGTGGCGGCCAAGACGGACACGGGCGCCGGCGCGCGCGGCATCAGCCTTGTGGCGGTGGAGACCGACGGCGCCGAAGGGTTCAGCCGCGGCCGCAACCTGGAGAAGATCGGCGCCCATGCGGCCGACACCTCGGAGCTTTTCTTCGACAATGTCGAGATCGCGCCCGAGAACATCCTCGGCGGCGCCGAGGGCCAGGGCTTCTACCAGATGATGTCGCAGCTGCCGCAGGAACGGCTGATCATCGGCTGCGGCGCGGTTGGCGCGATGGAGGGCGCGGTGGCGCGCACCATCGCCTATTGCCAGGAACGCCAGGCCTTCGGCGGGCCGATCATGCAGTTCCAGAACACCCGTTTCAAACTGGCCGAGTGCCAGACCAAGACCACCGTCGCCCGCGCGTTCCTGGACGCCTGCATCGCCGAGCATATCGCCGGCGAGC
>JBPEXR010000290.1:0-3712 GCA_052031355.1 Paracoccaceae bacterium | reverse complement strand
CGCGCTGCGGTGCAGCATGGCCGCGCGGCGCCCTAGCGCTGCCAGACCACGAAGGGGGGGCCATGCCGGAATTCCAGAAGATCCTCGTTGCGAACCGGGGGGAAATCGCGATCCGCGTCATGCGGGCGGCCAACGAGATGGGCAAGCGCACCGTCGCCATCTACGCCGAGGAGGACAAGCTCAGCCTCCACCGGTTCAAGGCCGACGAGGCCTACCGCATCGGCGAGGGGCTGGGCCCGGTGCAGGCCTACCTGTCCATCCCCGAGATCATCCGCGTCGCCAAGTCCTGCGGCGCCGACGCCATCCACCCCGGCTATGGCCTGCTGTCGGAAAACCCCGAGTTCGTGGACGCTTGCGACGCCGCCGGCATCACCTTCATCGGCCCCCGCGCCGAGACGATGCGCGCGCTCGGCGACAAGGCCAGCGCCCGCCGCGTGGCGATGGAGGCCGGCGTGCCCGTCATCCCCGCGACCGAGGTGCTGGGCGAGGACATGGACGCCATCCGCCGCGAGGCCGAGGAAATCGGCTATCCGCTGATGCTCAAGGCCAGTTGGGGCGGCGGCGGGCGCGGCATGCGCCCGATCATGGGCCCCGAGGAGCTGGAGGAGAAGGTCCGCGAGGGCCGGCGCGAGGCCGAGGCCGCCTTCGGCAACGGCGAGGGCTACCTGGAGAAGATGATCACCCGCGCCCGCCACGTCGAGGTGCAGATCCTGGGCGACAAGCACGGCCAGATCTACCACCTGTGGGAGCGTGACTGCTCCGTCCAGCGGCGCAACCAGAAGGTCGTCGAACGCGCGCCCGCGCCCTATCTCTCGGACGCCCAGCGCGAGGAGCTGTGCGAGCTGGGGCGCAAGATCTGCGCCCATGTGAATTACGAATGCGCCGGCACCGTCGAGTTCCTGATGGACATGGAGACGGGCAATTTCTACTTCATCGAGGTGAACCCCCGCGTCCAGGTCGAGCACACCGTGACCGAGGAGGTCACCGGCATCGACATTGTCCAGGCGCAGATCAAGATCGCCGAGGGCAAACCCCTGGCCGAGGCGACGGGCAAGGCCTCGCAGGGCGAGATCCGCCTCAACGGCCACGCGCTGCAGACGCGGATCACCACCGAGGATCCGCAGAACAACTTCATCCCCGATTACGGCCGCATCACCGCCTACCGCTCGGCCACCGGCATGGGCATCCGCCTCGACGGCGGCACCGCCTATTCGGGCGGCGTGATCACGCGCTACTACGACAGCCTGCTGGTCAAGGTCACCGCCTGGGCCCCCACCCCCGAGCAGGCCATCGCCCGCATGGACCGGGCGCTGCGCGAATTCCGCATCCGCGGCGTCTCGACCAACATCGATTTCGTCGAGAACCTGCTCAAGCACCCGACCTTCCTGTCGAACGAATACACCACCAAGTTCATCGACGAGACGGAGGAGCTGTTCGTCTTCCCCGCCCGGCGCGACCGCGGCACCAAGGTGCTGACCTACATCGCCGATATCACCGTCAACGGCCACCCGGAGACGAAGGGCCGCCCCCGCCCGCCCGCCGAGGCGCGCGAGCCGCGCCCGCCCCGCCTGCGCGAGGAGACGCCCCAGCCCGGCACCCGCAACCTGCTGGAGCGTGAAGGCCCCCAGGCGGTGGCCGACTGGATGGCGGCGCAAAAGCAGCTGCTGATCACCGACACCACCATGCGCGACGGGCATCAAAGCCTGCTGGCCACGCGCATGCGCTCGCGCGACATGATCCGCGTGGCGCCGGCCTATGCCGCCAACCTGCCGCAGCTCTTTTCGGTGGAATGCTGGGGCGGGGCCACCTTCGACGTCGCCTACCGCTTCTTGCAGGAATGCCCCTGGCAGCGCCTGCGCGACCTGCGCGCCGCCATGCCCAACCTGATGACGCAGATGCTGCTGCGCGGCTCCAACGGGGTGGGCTACACCAACTACCCCGACAACGTGGTGCAGGCCTTCGTGCACCAGGCCGCCGCCTCGGGGATCGACGTCTTCCGCGTCTTCGACAGCCTCAACTGGACCGAGAACATGCGCGTCGCCATGGACGCGGTGCAGGAAGCCGGCAAGATCTGCGAGGGCACGATCTGCTACACCGGCAACATCCTCGACCCCAAGCGCGCCAAGTACGACCTCGAATACTACGTCCGCATGGGGCGCGAGCTGCGCGACGCCGGCGCGCATATCCTGGGTCTCAAGGACATGGCCGGCCTTCTGAAACCCGCCGCCGCGCGGCTGTTGGTCAAGGCGCTGAAGGAAGAGGTGGGCCTGCCCATCCACTTCCACACGCATGACACCGCCGGCATCGCCTGCGGCACCATCCTGGCCGCCGCCGAGGCGGGCGTCGACGCGGTCGACTGCGCGATGGACGCGCTTTCGGGCAACACCAGCCAGGCGACGCTGGGCACCATCGTCGAGGCGCTGGCCTTCACCGACCGCGACACCGGGATCGACCCGGACGCCGTGCGCGAGATCTCCAACTACTGGGAGGCCGTGCGCCTGCAATACGCCGCCTTCGAAAGCGGCCTGCAGGCCCCCGCCTCCGAGGTCTACCTGCACGAGATGCCCGGCGGGCAGTTCACCAACCTCAAGGCGCAGGCGCGCTCCATGGGGCTGGAGGACCGCTGGCACGAGGTCGCCCATGCCTATGCCGAGGTGAACCAGATGTTCGGCGACATCGTGAAGGTCACGCCGTCCTCCAAGGTGGTGGGCGACATGGCGCTGATGATGGTCAGCCAGGGGCTGTCCCGGTCCGAGGTCGAGGACCCCGAGGTCGACGTGGCCTTCCCCGATTCGGTCATCGACATGATGCGCGGCAACCTCGGCCAGCCGCCGGGCGGCTTCCCCGAGGCGCTGGTGCGCAAGGTCCTGAAGGGCGAGACGCCCAACACCGACCGCCCCGGCAAGCACCTGCCCCCGGTCGATCTGGAACAGACCCGGCGCGAGCTGTCCGAACAGCTGGAGGGCATGACCGTCGATGACGAGGACCTGAACGGCTATCTCATGTATCCCAAGGTCTTTCTCGACTACATGGGCCGGCACCGCGTCTACGGCCCGGTGCGCACCCTGCCCACGCATACCTTCTTCTACGGCATGGAGCCCGGCGAGGAGATCAGCGCCGAGATCGACCCGGGCAAGACGCTGGAGATTCGCCTCCAGGCCATCGGCGAGACCGACGAGGCCGGCGAGGTGAAGGTCTTCTTCGAGCTGAACGGCCAGCCGCGCGTCATCCGCGTGCCCGACCGCAAGGTGCAGGCCGAGGGCGGCGCCAAGATGAAGGCCGACCCCGGCAACCCCAACCACCTGGGCGCGCCGATGCCCGGCGTCGTCGCCACCATCGCCGTGCAGGCGGGCGCCGAGGTGAAGGAGGGCGATCTGCTGCTGACCATCGAGGCGATGAAGATGGAAACCGGCATCCACGCCGAACGCGCCGCCAAGGTGAAGGCCGTGCACGTCCAGCCGGGCGCGCAGATCGACGCCAAGGACCTGCTGGTCGAGTTCGAGTAAGCCCGCGCCCCCCGCCCGGAAAAAGCCGGCGCGGGGGGCGAAATTTCCGCTTGCAGCCCCCTGGCGGAATTACTATCTGATGCCTCACCCAAGGACGCGGGCGTAGCTCAGGGGTAGAGCATTACCTTGCCAAGGTAAGGGTCGTGAGTTCGAATCTCATCGCCCGCTCCAATTCCTCCCCCGGCGGGAGGCGGGATGTGAAAAGG
>JBPEXR010000029.1:0-2723 GCA_052031355.1 Paracoccaceae bacterium | reverse complement strand
CGCCCGCCGCGGCGCTGCGCGGGCCGATGCGATGGCCCGCCGCCGGGCCATGCGGGCCGGGCGAACGGCGCGCTAGAAAGAAAAACACTGTTTCCGCACCGATGCGGCAAAAGATTGGAAGGAAAGGGAAAATGAGCGTACTGTCCGACCATTGGCTGGAGAACTCGGCCAGATCGGTTCGCTTGGCGCACCGCCCTCGCCCTTGCGGGGGCGGTGCCAATCCCGTTCCGGCGGCCGGGCCTTGCCCGCCCGGGGCCCTGACCGGCGCCGCGCCGCCCCGCGCGGCCGGACGCGGCGGGCCGGACCCCCGCAAAGCGGCAGAGGGGCGCGTGCGGGGCGCGCAGATCACGGAGAGCAAGCGATGAGCCAGATCCAGACCCTAGACGACGTCTACCGCCTGTTGCGGCGGCGCCTGACGCTGATCCTCAGCGTCGGCCTGATCGGGGCGATCCTGTCGGTCTATGCCGCCCTCGCCCAGCCGAAGATCTACGAGGCCGGCGCGGTCATCCAGATCGAGACGCCCCAGGTTGCCGCGCCCGACGCCATCGCCGGCGGCGGCACGGCCACCGGCGTCTCCCCCGCCCACCGGGTGCGGCTGATCGAGCAGCGCCTGATGGCCCGCGACAATCTGGTGGACGTGGTCACCCGCTACGACCTTTTCCCCGGCGCGGGCGGCATGAACGAACGGATCGCGCTGATGCGCGACGCCGCGCGGATCACCCAGATCATCGACGGGGCCGAGGCCTGGCGCCCGGGCACTGCGCCATCGGGTCTGCGCATCACCGTACGCCTGGGCGATCCCGAGAAGGCCGCCGCCGTCGCCAACGACTTCCTGGCCGCGGTGATGGAACAGAACCGCCGCCGCCGCGTCGAACGCGCCCAGGACACGCTGGATTTCTTCGCCGCCGAGGAAGACCGCGTGATCGAGCAGATCGCCGCGCTGGAGGACGAGATCGCCCGCTTCAAGGAGGAGCACGCCGAGGCGCTGCCCGACAACGTGCCGCTGCTGCGCGACCAGATCGCCGACCTGGAGGAGACGCGGCTGGAGATCGAGCGCCAGATCATCGGGCTGGAAAGCGGCTCTAACCGGGCCCGGCAGACGGTGATCGAAACCCAGGTGCGGCTGCTGCGCGACCAGGAACAGCTGGTCGCCGACCGGCTGGAGGAGCTGCGCCTGGCCCTGGCCGATGCGCCCCGCGTCGAGCAGGAGTTCAACGCCCGCCAGCGCGAGCTGCGCCTGCTGCAGGAACGCTACAGCGCGCTGACCCAGCGCCGTGCCGAGGCCGAGATGACGCAGGTGATCGAAAGCCGCCAGCAAAGCGAACGCTTCGAGGTGCTGGAGACGGCGATGGTGCCGGAATATTCCATCTCGCCCAGCCGCCGGAAGATCGCCATGGCCGGGGCGCTGGCCTCGCTGCTGGCCGGGGTGGGCCTGGCCTTCTTCCTGGAGATGATCAGCGCCGCCATCCGCACGCCCGCGCAGTTGGAGCGCGCGACGGGCCTCAGCCCCGTCATCTCCATCCCCGTGGTCACCACGGGCGTGGAGACGCGCAACCGCCGCCTGGCCTGGATGGCCGCGCTGGCCGCCGCGGTGCTCAGCCTGCCGCTGATCCTGCGCGAGTTGCAGGAGCGTTGGGGACACCTGCGGATATTCGGGACCGGCACGAACTGAACGGCTTCCGCGCCTCTCATCGCGGGGGCGCGGACCATACGGCGGGCTTCAATAGGCTCTAATCAAGCGAATCCCGCGCGACAGGGCACGGTGGCACAAACGCAAAGGCCGGGCGCAACGGCCCGGCCCTTCTGCCCATTGCGCGCGGCCTAGTACCCGTAGCGGCTGATGTCGGCGCCTTCGGCCTTGTTCAGCACCAGCCCCAGCAGCGGGACATTCTCGCCAAGGCGCCGCTGCGTCTCGCGGATCTCCTTGGCGGTGGTGATCCCGCCACCCACCACGATCAGCAGCGCATCGAAATGCGGGCGAAAGGCCAGCACGTCGTCGTAGAACAGCGCCGGCGGCAAATCGAAGATGACAAGGTCGGGGGTCAGCTCCTCCTCCAGCCGCGCCAGGGCGGGGCCGGTTTCGGGCTGCAGCAGCACCTCGCTGGCATATTCCTCGGACCGGCCGTTGAGGCCCAGCGCGAGGTTCGAGCCGATCGTCTCCATCGCGGATTCGGCGCGGAAGACCATGTCCTGCACCGGCGTCAGCCCGGCCAGGAAATCGCCCATGGCGCCGGCATCCTCGGCGCCCAGCATCTCTGTCAGGCTGGGGTTGCGCAGGTCCATGTCCATCAGGACGGTGCGGCAATGCTCCTGCCGCGACAGGCTGATCGCCAGGTTCGCGCAGACGAAGGTCTTGCCGCAGTTGGGGCCCGGCGAGGTGACGGCGATCCGGCGCCAGCCCCGCTCGCGCATGGCGGCCAGGATCCGGGTGCGCAGCACGTCGAACGAGGCGTGCGAAGGATCGTCACGGGTGGCGCTGATGATCCGGGCGCGCGACAGGCGCCGCTTGTCGAGGGTCAGCACCTCGAGGCTCTCCCAGCCTTCCTCGGCTGTCTCCTCCTCGACCGGGGTCGGCACCACGGCGCGCGAGGGGGCCGGGCGCGGCGGCTCCTTGGCGGGCGCCTCGGCGCGATCCTCGGGCTGTTCAGCGCGGGGGGCGGCGGGCGCATCCGCGGCGCTGCCGGGCTTGGCATCGCCGGGGGTCGCGGCTGCATCCGGCATTG
>JBPEXR010000289.1:0-11831 GCA_052031355.1 Paracoccaceae bacterium | reverse complement strand
TACCACGGCGGCATGATCAACCACGCGCATGCCTCGCTCGACCCCGGCAAGTATCACGCGGGGCTGCTGGACAGGGTGCGCGCCGCCGGGGTGCAGCTGCTGCCCCATACGCCGGCGACGGGCCTCGACGAGGGGCCGGACGGCGCGCATGTCATCACCCCGCGCGGGATGATCCGCGCCCGCGACGTGGTGATCGCCACCAATGGCTACACCCGCCGGGCGCCGCAGCTCTCGCGCTGGCTGAAACGCCGGATCATCCCGATCGGCAGCTACATCATTGCAACCGAGGAGATCCCGCGCGCGCTGATGGACAAGCTGTTCCCCACCGACCGGATGATCTGCGACACCCGGCGGGTCATCTACTACTACCGCCCCTCGCCCGACCGGAAGCGCGTGCTTTTCGGCGGCCGGGTCAGCGCCGGCGAGACGGACCTGCGCCGCGCCGCCTTGCGTCTGCACCGCGAGATGTCGCGCCTGTTCCCCGAACTGGCGCAGACCCGCATCAGCCATGCCTGGATGGGCTATGTCGCCTTCACCTTCGACAAGCTGGCCCACACCGGGGCCGAGGGGCGCGTGCACCACGCGATGGGCTACTGCGGCTCGGGCGTGGGCATGGCCAGCTACCTGGGCATGAAGACCGGGCTGCGGGTGCTGGGCCAGGCCGGGGCGCGCACCGGGATCGAGGAAACGCCCTTCCCCACCCGGCCCTTCTACAGCGGCAAACCCTGGTTTCTGCCCGCAGCGGTTGAGCTTTACCGCGCCCGCGACCGCATGGGCCTATAGACGGCGCCCAAAGGCGCCCGGGCCGGGGAAATTGTGGTGGAATTTTAGCGCAAACAGTCACAACAGTGTAATCTGTTTCATGCATTTGCACCGAGTCCATTTCAACTCACCGGGAGGATCACCATGAAACGTCACCTTGCAACGCTGCTGGCCGGCACGGCGCTAAGCCTTGCCGCGCTGGGCGCGCAGGCCGAAACGCTGCGCATCCTGACCTGGGGCGGCTATGCCCCCGACGAGGTCGTGCGCCTTTTCGAGGAGGAATACCCCGACATCGACGTCGAGGTGACCTTCTCCAACAACGAGGAGATGATCGCCAAGCTGCGCGCCACCGGCGGCACCGGCTACGACCTGGCCCAGCCCAGCCACGACCGCATCTTCGCGGCGCAGATGGAATACAACATCTACAAGCCGCTGGACCTCAGCAAGATCAACACCGACGCCATGTCGCCGAACCTGCTGGAAGGTGTGAAGGCCAACACCACCATCGACGGCGAGGTCTATGCCGTGCCGCACCAGTGGGGCACCTCCGGCATCATGGTCAACCGCGCCGTGGCCCCCGACGCCACCGGCTGGAACGACCTGTGCGATCCCGCCTACGAGGGGCGCACCTCGATGCGGCTGCGCCGCACGATCCTGCTGGGCACCGCCTTCGGCATGGGGATGAACCCCTTCGAGCTCTATGGCGACAAGGCCGCCTACCAGGACATGCTGGACAAGGTGACCGAGAAGCTGATCGCCTGCAAAGCCAACGTGAAGACCTACTGGACCGGGGGCGATGACCTGTCGAACCTGATGCGCTCGGGCGAGGTCGTGGTGACGGAGACCTGGGATTCCACGGCCTTCAAGCTTTACAACGAGAACCCCGACATCGTCTTCGTGCCGCCGGAAACCGGCGCGCTGGCCTGGATCGACACCTTCGCCCTGCCCCGCGGGACCGAGGCCGAGGATGCCGCCTACAAGTGGATCAACTTCGTGCTGCAGCCGGAGATCATCAAGCTGATGTCCGAATCGACCGGCGCCATCGCCGCGGTGCCGAACGGCATCGAGCTGCTGCCCGACGACAAGCGCGAGGCGGTCTCGGTCGCCTTCGACCAGGAGGACCTCGACAACCTGAAGTTCTTCGCCAACATCCCGCCGGGCCTGGAAGACATGGAAGGCCTGGCGCTGGAGCGGATCAAGGCCGCGCAGTAAGCACCGGCAAGCAACCGGCCGGGGCGCTGCGGCGGCCCGGCCCACCTGGACGACAGGCAGGCAATAACAGGCGAACTGGCGGAGCTTTCATGCACGATCTGACTTGCGACCGCGTCACCAAGCGTTTCGGCGATTTCACCGCGGTCGACGATGTCTCCTTCGAGGTGCCCAGCGGCAGCTTTTTCTCCATCCTCGGGCCCTCGGGCTGCGGCAAGACCACGCTGATGCGCATGATCGCGGGCTTCGAGAGCCCCAGCTCGGGCGACATCCTCATCAAGGGGCAATCGGTCCTGGGACTGCCGCCCAACAAGCGCAACGTGAAGATGGTCTTCCAGCACCTGGCCCTCTTCCCGATGATGAACGTGGGCGAGAACATTGCATACGGGCTGCGCTGCCGCGGCGAATCCCGCGGCGTGATCGAGGAGAAGGTTCGCGCCGTGCTGGACCGCGTCGGCCTGCCCGGCGTCGAGGAAAAGCAGATCGGCCAGCTTTCGGGCGGGCAGAAACAGCGCATCGCCATCGCCCGCTGCATGGTGCTGGAGCCGGACGTGCTGCTGCTGGACGAGCCGCTGGGCGCGCTGGACCTCAAGCTGCGCGAGCACATGAAGATCGAGCTGAAGCAGCTGCAGCACCAGTTCGAGACGACATTCCTTTACATCACGCACGACCAGTCCGAGGCGCTGGTGATGTCCGACAACGTCGCGGTGATGAACGCCGGCCGGTTCGAGCAGATCGGCGCGCCGAAGGCCCTCTACGACGCGCCCGTGTCGGGCTTCGTGGCCGGCTTCGTGGGCGATTCGAACCGCTGGGAAGCGCGCGTCGAACACCTGGCCGGCGGCCGCGCCCGCCTGCGCCTGCCGGGCGGCGACGCGGTGCTGGCGGATGTGCGCGACAGCACCCTGCGCGAGGGCGCGCCGGCCGAGGTCTTCATCCGCCCCGAGGCGATGACACTGACCCGCACCGCCGGCGAGGCGGGCGAATCCGGCGCGCAGCTTCAGGGCCGCGTCGATTCGCTGCTTTTCAACGGCGCCAGCAGCCGCGTGCTGGTGCGCCTTTCGGGGGGCGAGCTGATCGAGGTCGCCGACCCGCTGGCGCAGGGCGATCTGCGCGAGGGCGAGGAGGTCTGCGTCGCCTGGACGCCGGAACGGGCGCTGGCCTTCGGAAAGGCCGCCTGATGCGCAGCGACGCCGGAAAGCTGTCCCTGATCCTGCTGATGACGCCGTTCCTTCTTTGGATCGTGCTGCTGATCGTGCTGCCGCAACTGGGCATCGGCTATGTCTCGCTGCGCGAGAAGATCGGCCCGCGCCAGTACGAGTTCGGCTTCGGCAACTACATGGATTTCCTGCGCGAGCCGATCTACTGGAACACGCTGCTGCGCACCGCCTGGATGTCGATCCTGGTGACCGTGCTGGCGCTGCTCATCGGCTTTCCGGTCGCCTATTACATCGCCAAGATCGCCCGCAAACGCAGCCGCGCGGCGCTGTTCCTGCTGTGCCTGATCCCGCTGTGGGTCTCGGACCTGGTGCGCGCCTTCGGCTGGATCGTGCTGCTGCGCGAGACGGGGATCGTCTCCTCGGCGCTGGTCTCGCTGGGGCTGATCTCCGCCCCGGTGGAGATGCTTTACAACGACGTCACCGTGGTGATCGGGCTGGTCTACACGGTGGTGCTGTTCATGATCGTGCCGCTGGTCTCCACCCTCGACGGGATGGACGATTCGCTGCTGGAGGCGGGCTACAACCTTGGCGGCTCGCGCCTGACGGTGCTGCGGCGGATCATCATTCCCTACGCCATGCCGGGGATCGTCGCGGGCTGCATCATCACCTTCATGCTGGCCGCCGGCAGCTACCTGACGCCGATCCTGCTGGGCGGCAAGAACTCCAGCTGGTTCACCGAGCAGATCTACAGCCAGTTCATCACCCGCTACAACTGGGAGGCCGGCGCCACCTTCGGGGTGCTGCTGCTGCTCTTCACCTCTTTCGTGGTCTGGCTGGGCCTGCGCCTGACGGGCCAGAGCCTGGCAACCACCGTGGCGAAGGATTAACCGATGTCGACGCGCGCCCCCGGACGCTCGCCGCTGCTGCGCGGCATCTACACCGCCTACGTGGTGATCTTCTTTCTCTACCTCGTCGCGCCGCTGCTGGCCGCCGGGGTCTTCGCCTTCAACGATTCGCTTTTCCCCTCGCCGCCGTGGAAGGGCTTCACCCTCGACTGGTTCTTCAACGACACCGAGCCGAAGCTGGGCATGTTCCACGACGAGCGGCTGCTGCGGGGCCTGGGCAATTCCCTTTACATCGGGGTGATCGTCTCGGCCCTGGCGGTGGCGGCGGGGACCTGCAACGCCTTTCTCTTCGAGCGGCGCGACTTCCCGCTGAAGTCGCTGGCCTACGTGCTGATGATCATCCCGCTGGTGATTCCCGGGGTCATCCTGGGCATCTCGATCCTGGTCTTCGCCTCGATGGTGGCCAACTGGGCGGACCAGACGCTGGGGCTGTTCCTCACCTCGCTGCGGCCCGGCATCCCGCTGATCGTGCTGGGGCAGTTTTCCTTCCTGACGACGATCACCTCGCTGGTGATCGCGGCGCGGCTGCAGAAGTTCGACATCGCGCTGGAGGAGGCCGCGCTGAACCTCGGCGCCAGCCGGCTGCGGGTGCTGCTGACGGTGACCCTGCCCTACCTGGTGCCGGCGCTCTTCTCGGCCTTCGTGGTCGCCTTCCTCGTCAGTTTCGAGAACTTCAATACCACGCTGATGCTGGTCGGCTCGGACGCGCCGCTGACGATCACCATGTACGACCGCATGGTGAAGGTGGGCTCCACCCCGGTGCTGAACGCGGTCTCGGTGTTCCTGATGATCGCCTCGGGTAGCCTGGCCCTTCTGTCGGTGCTGGTGCAGCGCGAGCCGAAGAACGCCTGACGGGGTGCCTTGCCCGGCCGGGATGCACCCGGCCTGCCCAGACTTCGCCTGCGCAGCACCTGTTCGGCGCGGCCCTGGCGGTCATCAAGCTGATCGGGGGGAGGAAGTGGTGAGCCGTGCAGGATTCGAACCTGCGACCCACTGATTAAAAGTCAGTTGCTCTACCAACTGAGCTAACGGCCCACATCCTTCGGCAGTTGCCTGCCCGGCCCGTCTAAACCGAAGCGCCCTTGAGAGGCAACCGGTTTTCCGGGAAGCCCGAAGCGCCAGGGGCGCCGCGCGGGCTCAACTGGCGGCCTATCTAGAAAGTGCGCCCCGGGGGGTCAACCCCGAAAAACACAAAATGCAGCGCGCCGCGCGGGGGGCCACTGGATTCGCCCCGGCACGGGCGTTATATGCGCCGGATGGTAAGCCAAGCGCCGCAGAATCTGCCCTTCATGAAGATGCACGGGCTGGGGAACGACTTCGTCGTGCTGGATGCCCGTGCGCGCGATCTGCAGGTGACCCCGGCGCTGGCGCGGGCGCTGGCCGACCGGCACCGCGGCGTGGGCTTCGACCAGCTGGCGGTGCTGCGCCGCGCGGCGAACGGCGCCGATGCGCGGCTCGATTTCCTGAACGCCGACGGCAGCACCTCGGCCGCCTGCGGCAATGCCACGCGCTGCATCGGGCGCATGCTGCTGGACGAGACGGGCCGCGACGCGCTGGTGATCGAGGCCGGGCGCCGCCGCCTGGCGGTGCGCGACGCCGGGGACGGGATGACCTCGGTCAACATGGGCGCGCCAGAGACGGGCTGGCAGGCGATTCCCCTGGCCGAGGCGGCGGACACCGACGCCCTGCCGATCGAGGGCGCGCCGGTCGCCACCTCCATGGGCAACCCCCATTGCACCTTCTTCGTCGAGGATGCGGAAGCCGTGGACCTGGCCCGTTTCGGCCCGGCGCACGAGACGCACCCCCTGTTCCCCGAGCGCACCAACGTGCAGGTCGCCAGCCTGCTGGGCCCCGACCACCTGCGCATGCGCGTCTGGGAGCGCGGCACCGGCGTGACGCTGGCCTCCGGCTCTTCCTCCTGCGCGACGGCGGTGGCGGCGGTGCGCCGCGGGCTGACCGGCCGGCGCGTCACGCTGACCCTCGACGGCGGCACGCTGCAGGTCGACTGGCGCGACGACGGCGTCTGGATGACCGGCCCCACCGCCCATGTCTTCGACGGCGTGCTGACCGCCGCCTTCCTGGAGGGGCTGTGATGGACCGCAAGACGCCCGTCTTCTCGACCCTCGGCTGCCGGTTGAACGCCTACGAGACCGAGGCGATGAAGGAACTGTCGCAGGCCGCCGGCCTGGGCGACGCGGTGGTCGTCAACACTTGCGCGGTCACCGCCGAGGCGGTGCGCAAGGCCCGGCAGGAGATCCGCCGCCTGCGCCGCGAGAACCCCAAGGCGCGGCTGATCGTCACCGGCTGCGCCGCCCAGACCGAGCCCGAGACCTTCGCGGCGATGGACGAGGTCGACGCGGTCATCGGCAATACCGAGAAGATGCAGCCGGCAACCTGGCAGGGCCTGGCCGCCGATTTCATCGGCGAGACGGAGGCCGTGCAGGTCGACGACATCATGTCGGTGACCGAGACCGCCGGCCACCTGATCGACGGCTTCGGCACCCGCAGCCGCGCCTACGTACAGGTGCAGAACGGCTGCGATCACCGCTGCACCTTCTGCATCATCCCCTTTGGCCGCGGCAATTCGCGCTCGGTCGCCGCGGGCGTGGTGGTGGACCAGGTCAAGCGGCTGGTCCAGCGCGGCTACAACGAGGTGGTGCTGACCGGCGTGGACCTGACGTCCTGGGGCGCCGACCTGCCCGGGGCGCCGCGCTTCGGCGACCTGGTGATGCGCATTCTCAAGCTGGTGCCGGACCTGCCGCGGCTGCGCATCTCCTCCATCGATTCGGTGGAGGCGGACGAGAACCTGATGCAGGCCATCGCCACCGAGCCGCGCCTGATGCCGCACCTGCACCTGTCGCTGCAGCACGGGGACGACCTGATCCTGAAGCGGATGAAGCGCCGGCACTTGCGCGACGATGCCATCGCCTTCTGCGAGGAGGCGCGCCGCCTGCGCCCGGAGATGACCTTCGGCGCCGACATCATCGCCGGCTTCCCGACCGAGACGGAGGCGCATTTCGAGAACTCCCTGCGCCTGGTGGCAGAGTGTGACCTGACCTGGCTGCACGTCTTTCCCTACTCGCCCCGCCAGGGCACGCCGGCGGCCCGGATGCCGCAGGTGGATGGCGGCACGATCAAGACCCGCGCCGCCCGCCTGCGCGAGGCCGGGGCCGCCGCCGTGGCGCGGCATCTCGACGCGCAGCAGGGCCGCCGGCACCGCGTGCTGATGGAGAACCCCCGCATGGGCCGGACCGAGCAGTTCACCGAGGTGGATTTCGACAGCGACCAGCCCGAGGGCGCCATCGTCACGGCGCGCATCACCGGCCACGACGGCCGCCGCCTGGCCGCGCAGGCCTTGCCCGCCGGCTAACCCGCACCGGATATGGACAGCCCCCCACCGCGCGCCTAGGCTCGCGCACAACCGGGCGCGGCCAGGCTCGCGCACAACAGCGTGCGCACAGGGACGCGCGCCAAGAGGGAGGCTGACATGGAACTATTGAAGGCCGGGCCATCGCCCTTCGTGCGCAAGGTGGAGGTGACGCTCCGCGAGGCCGGTCTGGAGGACCGCGTGCGCGTCACCACCGTGACGGCCAACCCGCTGGACCCCGACCCGGTGCTCTGCGCCGCAAACCCGGCGGGCAAGATCCCCGCGCTTTGCCGCGACGACGGGCCGACGCTTTACGACAGCCGGGTGATCTGCCGCTACCTCGACTCGCTGGCGGGGGCGCAGCTTTACCCCGAGCGGCGCGTCTGGGACGTGCTGACGCTGGAGGCGACCGCCGACGCGATGCTCGATGCCGCGGTCCTGATGGTCTACGAGGCGCGCTTCCGCCCGGAGGAAAAGCGCTACGAGGGTTGGCTGGAAGGGCAATGGGCGAAGATCGACCGCTGCCTCGACGCGCTGGAGACGCGCTGGATGTCGCACCTGGGCGGGCCGCTCGACATGGGTCATATCGCGGTGGGCTGCGCGCTGGGTTACCTCGACTTCCGCCACCCGGACCGCCAGTGGCGCGAGGGGCGCGGCGCGCTGGACGACTGGTACGCCGTCTTCGCCGAACGCCCCAGCATGCAGGCCACGCGGCCCGACTGAGGCGGACCGCCCAGCCCCCGCAGCTAGAAGCGGAAGGCCAGGCCGAAGTTCACCGCGTGAGTGCTGATGTCGGCGTCCAGCGTGCCGCCGCCCTCCAGCTCGGCCTCGTTCCAGGACCGGGTGAACTGGTATTCCCCGAAGACGGCATAGCTGTCGTTGATGTCGTAGCTCGCGCCGGCGATGGCGCGCACCGCGGGGCCGGTCACCTGGTAGCCATAGGTCGTGAAGACGCCGCCCGCGGTCTCGGCATCGACATGCGGGATCGACAGGCCTGCGCCGGCGCCGACATAGGGCGTCAGCCCGCCCGCCAGCCCCGGCCAGCGGTACATGGCATTGAGGGTGATGATGTTCAGCCCGTCGGTGAACTCCATCCGGTCGAAGCCCAGCGCGCGGCGATCCCCCTCGGGCGCATAGGCCTTGGCGTGGGTGCCTTCGAGGGCGAGGCCGAAATTCTCGCCCCGCCAGAAGGTCAGCCTGGCGCCGTAGTAGGCCGGCAGCTGGGTCGAGCGGCCTTCCCAGTCGATGCTGCCCGAATAGCTGAAGCCGCCCGGGTAGGTGCCGCTGGCGCGCCCCTCGGTGGCGGTTTGAAGGCCCGAGTATATGCTCAGCTCGGTCTCGGCGCCTGCAGGCACAGCTGCGGCAAGCAGCAGCGCCAGCGCGGCCGGGAGGCCGGCCCGGGCGGGACGGAAGGTTCGCATCTTTGTCTCCTGGCTGCGCCCGCCACCGGCGGCGGGCCGCGTCTTTGCCCTTCACCTAGGGCGAATCCGCCCCGACAAAAGGCGACCTCAAGGACACGTCATGTCCCCCGGCGCCCCCCTGCGCCCCATTGTCCGCTGGACGGGTGGAAATTGGGCCGTTAAATACGCGGCGGATGGGGCGGCAACGTGCGTTTGCGGCCCGCGAACCGCATGGGCCTCCTTAGCGGGCCAAGGAATGGAGTAAACCTCGTGTCGCACGCAGAAGATCACGAAGGCACCCGGAGGGATTTCCTCTACTACGCCACGGCCGGCGCCGCGGCGGTGACCGCCGGGGCCGCAATCTGGCCGCTGGTCAACCAGATGAACCCCTCGGCCGACGTCCAGGCCCTGTCGACCCTGCGCGTCGACGTGGGCGGCGTGGAGCCGGGCACCCAGATCACCGTGAAGTACCTCGGCAAGCCGGTCTTCATCCGCCGCCGCACCGCGGAAGAGATCGAGGCCGCGCGCCAGGTGGACCTGTCGCAGCTGATCGACAAGACCGCCCAGAACCCGAACCTGCAAGGCGACGTGCCGGCCAACGACGAGAACCGCACCCTCGACGAGGCGGGCGAATGGCTGGTGCAGATCGGCGTCTGCACCCACCTGGGCTGCGTGCCGATCGGCGACGGCGCGGGCGAGTTCGGCGGCTGGTTCTGCCCGTGCCACGGGTCGCACTACGACACCGCGGGCCGCATCCGCAAAGGCCCCGCCCCGGAGAACCTGCACATCCCCGTGGCCGAATTCGTGGACGAAACCACGATCAAACTGGGATAAGGGAGCAGCGCAATGTCCGGTATTCCGCACGATCACTACCAGCCCAACAGCCGCGGTGAGCAGTGGCTCCACCGCCGCCTGCCCATCCTGGGGCTGCTCTACGACACCATCATGATCCCCACGCCCAAGAACCTGAACTGGATGTGGATCTGGGGCATCATCCTGACCTTCTGCCTGGCGCTGCAGATCGTCACCGGGATCATCCTGGTGATGCACTACACGCCGCATGTCGACCTGGCCTTCGCCTCGGTCGAGCACATCATGCGCAACGTGAACGGCGGGCATTTCATCCGCTACCTGCACATGAACGGCGCCTCGCTGTTCTTCATCGCCGTCTATGCGCATATCTTCCGCGGTCTCTACTACGGCTCTTACAAGGCCCCGCGCGAGATCACCTGGATCATCGGCATGCTGATCTACCTGGCGATGATGGCGACGGCCTTCATGGGCTACGTTCTGCCCTGGGGCCAGATGTCCTTCTGGGGCGCGACGGTGATCACCGGCCTTTTCGGTGCCATCCCCTTCGTGGGCGAGCCGATCCAGACCTGGCTGCTGGGCGGCCCGGCGGTGGACAACGCCACGCTGAACCGCTTCTTCTCGCTGCACTACCTGCTGCCCTTCGTCATCGCGGGCCTGGTGATCGTGCACATCTGGGCCTTCCACACCACCGGCAACAACAACCCCACCGGGGTCGAAGTGCGCCGCACCTCGAAGGCCGAGGCCGCGAAGGACACCGTGCCCTTCTGGCCCTACTTCGTGATCAAGGACCTCTTCGCCCTGGCGGTGATCCTGGTGGTCTTCTTCGCCATCGTCGGCTTCATGCCCAACTACCTGGGCCACCCCGACAACTACATCGAGGCGAACGCCCTGGCGACGCCGGCGCACATCGTGCCCGAATGGTACTTCCTGCCCTTCTACGCGATCCTGCGCGCCTTCACCTCCGAGGTCTGGGTCGTGCAATTCGCCGGCTGGGTGACCGGCGGCATCATCGACGCCAAGTTCTTCGGCGTGCTGGCGATGTTCGGGGCGATCGCGGTCATGGCGCTGGCGCCCTGGCTCGACACCTCCTCGGTGCGTTCGGGCCGCTACCGCCCGATGTTCAAGTGGTGGTTCGCCCTGTTGGTGGTCGACTTCTTCGTGCTGATGTGGCTGGGCGCCATGCCGGCGGAAGAACCCTACGCGACCTTCTCGCTGATCGCCTCGGCCTACTGGTTCGCCTACTTCCTGGTGATCCTGCCGCTGCTGGGCGTGATCGAGAAGCCGCTGCCGCAGCCCGAGACCATCGAGGCCGATTTCGCGGCCCACTACGCCCCGAAAACCGGCGGCACCAAGACCGTCAGCCATGCCGGCGAATGAGAAAGGGATCAAAGTTGATGCTTAAGAAAATCGCCCTCTCTGCGCTTGCCGCGGTGACCCTGGCCGGCGGCGCGATGGCCGCCGGCGGCGAGGCCCACATCACCGACTACGACTTCAGCTTCGAAGGTCCCTTCGGGGCCTACGACCAGCTGCAGCTGCAGCGCGGGCTGAAGATCTACACCGAGGTCTGTGCCGGCTGTCACGGCCTGAAGTACGTGCCCATCCGCACCCTGTCGGACCCCTCGGGGCCCGGCCTGCCGGAGGACCAGGTCCGCGCCTATGCCGAGCAGAACTTCGAGGTCTTCGACGAAGAGCTCGACGATTTCCGCCCGGCCAAGCCGGTGGACCACTTCCCCGCCAACGACGCGGCCGGCGCGCCGGACCTGTCGCTGATGGCCAAGGCCCGCGCGGGCTTCCACGGCCCCTACGGCACCGGCCTCAGCCAGCTGATCAACGGCATGGGCGGGGCGGAATACATCGCCTCGCTGCTGACCGGCTACACCGGCAAGGAAAAGGTCGAGGCGGGCGTCACCCTTTACGAGAACACCGCCTTCCCGGGCGGCTGGATCTCCATGGCGCCGCCGCTCTACGGTGATGACGTCAGCTTCGACGACGGCCATGCCGCGGACCTGGAAAGCGAAGCGAAAGACGTCGCCGCCTTCCTGATGTGGACCGCCGAGCCGAAGATGATGGCGCGCCAGCGCGCGGGCTTCGTCGGCGTGCTGTTCCTGGGCCTGCTGTCGGTGCTGCTGTACCTGACCAACAAGCGCATCTGGGCGCGGGTCAAGGGCAAGACCGCCTGATAGTCCACCGAGGCCCTCTGGGCGCCCTGTGCGCCCTG
>JBPEXR010000288.1:0-10817 GCA_052031355.1 Paracoccaceae bacterium | reverse complement strand
TGAAGGAACGGACGGGCGCGCCCAACGCCATCGGCGCCCTGGTGCCCCGCATCGCCAAGATCTGGGCCGATATCTACAACCTGCCGGAGGCCTTCGCGCCGGACCGCGACTTCGACCGCCTCTTCGAGGAAGGCGAGGTGTTCAAGCTGGGCGAGCTGGACGTGAAGGTCATGCTCTCGCCCGGCCACACGCTGGGCTCGATCACCTATGTCTGCGGCGACGCGGCCTTCGTGCACGACACGCTGATGCAGCCCGACGTGGGCACCTCGCGCTCCGACTTCCCGGGGGGCGACACGGCGGAGCTGTGGGACAGCATCCAGGCGATCCTGGCCCTGCCCGACGAGACGCGCCTTTTCGTGGGGCACGACTACGGCACGCCCGAGCGGCGCGAGCCGATGTGGGAGGCCACCGTGGCCGAGCACCGCGCCCACAACAAGCACGTCGCCGACGGCACCGACCGCGAGGCCTGGATCAAGCGGCGCAAGGACCGCGACGCCACGCTGCCCCTGCCCGACCGCATCCTGGCGGCGCTGCAGGTCAACCTCCGCGGCGGCCGGCTGCCCCCGGCCGAGGATGACGGGCACCACTACCTGAAGCTGCCCGTGAACAAGTTCGACTGACCGCGGTCGCGGCAGCCCACTGGTGGCCGCCGCTCCCGCCTTCGCACTGCCCTCCCTGCCATGCCCTTCCTGCCACTCACCTGACCGGAGCCCCCCATGCAGCGTCCCAGGCTTTCGCGCTACCTGCCGATCCTCGATTGGGGCCGCCGCTATGGCACGGCCGAGTTCTCGGGCGACATGCTGGCGGCGGTGATCGTCACG
Organism: Paracoccaceae bacterium; assembly: GCA_052031355.1. Classification (GTDB taxonomy): domain Bacteria; phylum Pseudomonadota; class Alphaproteobacteria; order Rhodobacterales; family Rhodobacteraceae; genus JBPEXR01. The sequence continues at coordinate 9,996 of JBPEXR010000288.1, read as the reverse complement.
ATCATGCTGATCCCGCAATCGCTGGCCTATGCGATGCTGGCCGGCATGCCGCCCGAAGCGGGCATCTACGCCTCCATCGCGCCGATCATCCTCTACGCCATCTTCGGCACCAGCCGCGCGCTGGCGGTGGGGCCGGTGGCTGTCGTCTCGCTGATGACGGCGGCGGCGGTGGGCGAAGTGGCGCAGGCCGGCACCGCCGGCTACGCCGCCGCGGCGCTGACGCTGGCGCTGCTCTCGGGCGGCATGCTGCTGGCGCTGGGGCTGTTCCGGCTGGGCTTCATCGCCAACTTCCTGTCGCACCCGGTCATCGCCGGCTTCATCACCGCCAGCGGCATCCTGATCGCCGCCAGCCAGATGCGCCACATCCTGGGCATCGAGGGCGGCGGGCACACGCTGATCGAGATCCTGCACAGCCTTGGCACCCACATTGGCCAGACCAACCCGATCACCCTGCTGCTGGGCGCCGGCGCGACCGCGTTCCTCTTCTGGGTGCGGCGCGGGCTGAAGCCGGCGCTGCGCCGGCTGGGGGTGGGTCCGCGGCTGGCCGATATCGGCGCCAAGACGGGCCCGGTCGCGGCGATCGGCGTGACCACCCTGGCGGTCTGGGCCCTCGATCTGCACGAGGCGGGCGTCGCCATCGTCGGCGAGGTGCCGCAAAGTCTGCCGCCGCTGACCATGCCGGACCTTTCGCCGGACCTGCTGGGACAGCTGCTGCTGCCGGCGCTGCTGATCTCGGTCATCGGGTTCGTCGAATCGATCTCTGTCGCGCAGACCCTGGCGGCGAAGAAGCGGCAGCGGATCGACCCGGACCAGGAGTTGATCGGCCTGGGCGCCGCCAACATGGGCGCGGCCTTCACCGGCGGGTTCCCGGTCACCGGGGGCTTCGCGCGTTCGGTCGTCAACTATGACGCCGGGGCCGAGACGCCCGCCGCCGGGGCCTTCACCGCGGTCGGGCTGGCGCTGGCCGCGCTGTTCCTGACGCCGCTGATCCACTTCCTGCCCAAGGCCGCGCTGGCGGCGACGATCATCGTCGCGGTGCTGTCGCTGGTCGATCTGTCGATCCTGCGCCGCGCCTGGACCTTCAGCCGCGCCGATTTCGCCGCCGTCACCGCCACCGTGGTGCTGACGCTGGCCCTCGGCGTCGAGGTGGGCGTGATGGCAGGCGTCGTCACCTCGGTGCTGGTGCACCTCTACAAGACCTCGCGCCCGCACATGGCGGTGGTCGGCCGGGTGCCGGGGACCGAGCATTTCCGCAACGTCGACCGGCACGAGGTCGAGGTGCAGCCGCATGTCCTGTCGGTGCGCGTGGACGAAAGCCTCTACTTTCCCAACGCCCGCTACCTGGAGGACCGGATCGCCGCGATGGTCGTCGACCGGCCGGAACTGACGGATGTCGTGCTGCTCTGCACCGCGGTGAACGAGGTGGACCTCTCGGCGCTGGAATCGCTGGAGGCGCTGAACGCGCGCCTGCACGACGCCGGCGTGACCCTGCACCTGAGCGAGGTGAAGGGCCCCGTCATGGACCGCCTGAAGCGCAGCCATTTCCTGGAGGAGCTGTCGGGCCGCGTCTTCCTGAGCCAGCACGAGGCGGTCTGCGCCCTGAACGACCCGCCGGGCCGCAACTGCGAGGCATAGACCCAAGGCCCCCTCTGGCATCGCCCGGCGTTCTTTGACAGTCTGCACGAACCCGACGCGATGAGAGCCCTTGGTGCATGCCTGACCAGACGCCCGACCTTCCCGTCGACGCATTGTCCGCGCTCTTCGCGGAATCCCCGGCTTGCTTCGCGCTCTACGAGGCACAGCCGCCCTTCCGCGTTGTCGCGCACAACGAGGCGCTCAAGCGGGTGCTGGACCCGCCGTTCAACGAAACCGGCGTCGTCGGCCTGTCGCTGCCCGAATTCACCACCGACGCCGAGCAGGTGACCCCCTTCTTCGCCCGCGTCGCCGAGACCGGCGAGCCCTTCAGCGTCGAGCGGTTCCGCTTCGACGGGCTGGGCCGCGGCACCACCTGGTGGAACTGGAGCCTGTCCCCCGTCCGGCAGAACGGGCAGGTCACGCGCCTCATGGCCACCGCGGTCGAGGTGACGGAGGTCGTTCGGGCGCACGAGGCGCTGGAGGCCGAAAAGCGCGCCCGCGAGCGGACCGAGGCGCTGCTGGCCGGCGAGCAGGAGATGTTCGAGCGTATCGTCGCCGCCGTGCCGGTGATGATCACCATGTACGACAGCGCGCGGAAGGTGCATTTCGTCAACCGCGCCTTCGAGGAGGCGACGGGCTGGACGCTGGACAACACCCCCGACGGGCGCCTGTTCGAGCGGTGCTTCCCGGACCCCGAAAGGCTGGCCGAGGCCGAACGCATCATCGGCGAACGCAAGGGATGGCAGGATTTCACCCTGCGCACCCGCGACGGGCGCGAGCTTGAGACGACCTGGTCCAACGTGCAGCTTTCGGACGACCGGCAGATCGGCATCGGCATCGACATCACCCAGCGCCGCGCCGACGAGCGCGCCCTGCGCAGCAAGGACCACGACCTGGCGCTGGAGCGTGCCTTCCTGGAGGCGGTGATCGAAACGGCGCCCATCGGCATCAGCGTGGCACGCGACCCGCAGGGCAAGCCGCCCATCGTCAACCGCGAGGCGCGGCGCATGATGGAGATCGACGGCCTGCCCGACTCCGCCGACCGCTACGACACACTGCCGATCTACGAGTTGGACGGCTCGCGCGTGGCGGCCGAAGAGCTGTCCGTCGCCCGCGCCCTCTACCGCGGCGAGGAGGTGGCGGGGCGCGAGCTGATCTACGGCACCTCGCGCGGCAACCGGCGCTGGGTCGTCAACGCCCGCCCCTTGCGCGATGCGCGGGGCGAGGTCGTGGCGGCGATCACCTCCTTCCGGGACATCGAGGACCAGCGCGCCGCCGAGGAGGCGCGCGAGCAACTGGTGCAGGAGTTGAACCACCGCGTGAAGAACACGCTGGCCATCGTCTCCAGCATCGCCTCGCAATCCTTCCGCAACATGGCCGACCCGGACGCGGCGAAGGCCTCGTTCAACTCGCGCATCCGCGCGCTGGCGGCGGCGCACGATCTTCTGACGCGGGGCAACTGGAAACAGGCCATGCTGTCGGACGTTCTGCGCAGCGCGGTGGACGCCTGTATCGAGGCGACGCGCTGGTCCAGCCAGGTGAAGATGCGCCTCCGCACGGACGAGATGCTGGCCCCCAAACCCGCCGTCTCGCTGTCGATGGCGCTGCATGAGATGACAACCAACGCCTTGAAATACGGCGCGCTGCGCGATGCGGGCGGGCAGATCAGCATCGGCTGCGAGACGGACCCGGAGGCGCCCGACAGCCTGCGCTTCACCTGGGCCGAGCGCAACGCCCAGCCCCTGGCCGAAAGCGCGCCGCGCGGCATCGGCATGCAACTGGTCGAGACGATCTTCACGCGGGAGTTCGGCGGCAGCGCCGAGTTCGACATCACCGGCGAGGGCCTGCAGTTCAGCGCCCGGATGCCGCGCGCCGCCATCGGTGTGCACTAGGCGAAGAAGGAGGATCGCCGCGGGCCCGGCCGGTTAGTCGGCGCAACGCGGCTCTCAGGCGAAGTCGCGCCGCATCAGGGCTTCGTCGAGGAACACCCCATCGACGCAAAGCGCGCCCCGATCCACCGCCCAGATCGTAAAGCCCGCACGCTCGTAGAGGCGCAGGGCTGCCGCGTTGGAGGTGACAACCGAGAGCCGCACCGACGTGCAGCTGGCCCGCGCCTCGGCGATCGCTGCTTGCACCAATCGATCGCCCAGGCCTGAGCCGCGGCTGCCCGGGGATACATACATCCCCCAGATGGTGGCGATGTGCCGGACCTTGGGCGCCGTCGCTTTCCTGATGCCGATCACGCCGCGCAGCGCCTCGGTGCCATCGTAGCCGCCAAGGACGACGTTGCCGGCCAAACGCTCGGCAAAGCGTTCGAGGGGCTGGCCCGCCTCATCATCGTAGGACGCGCCGAAGGCATCCGGATGGCGCGCCAGACCTTCGAGGCGCAGCGCCCTGAAGGCGCTCGCATCATTCGGGGACAGGCGACGGATGAGCATACTATTGGGGCTTTGTGCTGTTGGTTCGTAGCGGCAGCATATGCCTGCCATGGGCATTGCGCACAACGGACCCGGCACGATCACCCGCTTGCGGACCGAGAAAAGAAAAGGCCCCGCGGGTGCGGGGCCTTCTTCATTCGCGCGCCGGGCTGGGGGTCAGCGGATCAGCCGCAGGTGGTTGATCTGCCGCGCGATGGCCGAGAAGGCTTCCGAGATTTCCAGACCTTCGACCGCGAAGTAATGCGAGGGCGAGGATGCGCAGTGCTGCATCACGTCTTCGCCGCGCCCACCGGGCTGCACCTCGAACCCGATGGCCCAGATGATGATGCCGGCCTCGTTCGCGCGATCGCACAGCTTCTTCAAGATCTTGTCCGACTGTGTGTAGCGGAAGGCATACTTGACGTACTTGTTGATCTTGTTGCTGGGCACGTTCTTCTGCAGGAAGTGGAACAGGGCGACTTCGTTCCAATGCTCGGGCGAGCGCAGGTAGTCGTCCAGGGCCTTGGCGATTTCCTTCGCGCTCAGCTCGTCATCATCGTCATCATCATCATCGTCATCATCGTCGTCGTCATCGTCGTCGTCTTCTTCGCGCTTGTAGATCTCGGGCTGCTTGTAGAAACCGTCGGTGATGCGGTAGGTGTTCACGTTCTCGCCGTCCGTCATCAGCACCAGGTGCTTGACCACCTCCTCGTCGTCGTAGGCGCCGGGGCGGTTGCCGAAGACCGCGTCCACCTCGCCGGCGTCCGCCAGGTCAGAGACCATGGGCCGGAACGAGGGGTCGAGCATGGTCACGCCCCATTTCGCGCCGATGTGGATCGAGGTGTTGGCCCGCGGCTGGAACTGGGCGATCTGTTCCTTCAGCGCGTCGCGGTCCTGGCTGTGGACGGCGATCCGCTCGTACTCGCGCATCGGGCAGCCGGGGTTGGTGATCGGCGTGACCGGCGAATAGGACGCCTCGAAGTGCTGGCTCTGGTGGTAGCGCTTTTTCAGGTTGAAGGTCGTCTTCTGCAGATCGCCGGTCGAGAAGCGGATGCAGTGCGAATAGTCGTGAAACTTGTGCGTCTTCAACCGGTTGAAGATTGCCGGGCCGGGGTTGGCATCGGCGGTATAGGGCACGATCGACATCGACACGCGGTCGCGCACCTCGTCTTTGAGCACTGCGTCGACGAATTGAGTGGCGGCGGTGCGCAGATTCGCGATTTTGTTGTTCCGGCCCATCGAGCCGGAGATGTCGAGCACCAGCGACACCTCGACGCGCATCGTCCGGTCCTCGGCGGTGCCTTGGGCGGGGGTGCGCATTTCCTTGCGGCCCAGCATGCGGGTCATGATCGTGGGCGTCGTCTGCAGCGCGTCGGCCGAAACCGTGCGCCAGTTCAAACCATTCTCAACGTCGATTTCGGGCGCCGCGTCCGCCAGGTCCATCTTGGCGAAGTAGTCGTTCACCACCGTCGCCGGATCGAGGTCCTGGTCCATGTCGGCCGCCGCGAGCACCGCCCGGTCGAGGGTGTTCTGCAGCTTCACCCGCCGCGCCTCGTTGTACATGATGTCGATGCCCACGCCGCCGACGATGAGCAGGCAAAGGAACATGAAGATCGACAGGAAGGAAAGGTTGCCCCCCTCGGCCCGGGCAAAGCGGGTCAGGGCGTGGCGCAGCCCGAAAAGGGCGGAACGTGCGGTGCAGAACATGGCATTCCCCATGATGGTTCCCCCCCGGTATGCCCGCTAATCGTGCCGGTTCCGTGGGGGTAATGGGGCAAGATTAAGAAGCTGCGCGCGGGCGCTGCCCCATTTTCGCCCTGCCGCGCCCGGCCCCTTCGCGCGGCGATGGGGGCGGCGTGCAGAATGCCACTGGACGCCGCCGGCGCGCGTGGCACTGTGGCGTCATGCGCCTGATGATCACCTTCGCCGCCCTGTTCCTGTCGGTCGTTCTGCTGCAACTCGCCACCGGCGGGGTTGGTCCGCTGGACGCGCTCTCGGGCTTTGCACTGGGCTTTTCCACGGCGCAGATCGGGCTTCTGGGCTCGGCGCATTTCTTCGGGTTCTTCATCGGCTGCTGGTGGGCGCCGCGGATGATGGGCAGCGTCGGCCATTCGCGCGCCTTCGCCGCCTTCACCGCCGCCGGGGCGATCGGCCTTCTGGCGCATATGCTGATCATCGATCCCTACGCCTGGGCGCTGATGCGCATCGCCTCGGGCTTCTGCGTCGCCGGCTGCTACACGGTGGTGGAGGCCTGGCTGCAGGCCAGCGTCACCAACCGCACGCGCGGCCGCGCGATGGGCGGCTACCGGGTGGTGGACATGGGCGCCTCGCTGGCCGCGCAGCTGATGATCGGCGTGCTGGAGCCGGCAAGCTATGTCTCCTACAACCTGCTGGCGCTGCTGTGTTGCGCGGCGCTGCTGCCGCTGACGCTGACCCGCCTGCGCCAGCCCGAGATGCCCGAAGCGCCGCGCCTGCGGCCGATGCTGGCGGTCAGCCGCTCGCCCCTGGCGGCGGCGGGGGTGCTGGTGGCGGCGCTCTCCTCGGCCTCGTTCCGGATGGTGGGCCCGGTCTACGGCGCGGAAGTGGGCTTGGCAGCGGGGGAGATCGCCTTCTTCCTGGCGGCCTTCGTCGCCGGCGGGGCCGTGGCGCAATACCCGGTCGGCTGGCTGGCGGACAAGTTCGACCGCCGCCTGGTGCTGATCTGGCTGTCCTGCGCCGCCACGCTGGCCTGCGGCATCACCGTATGGGCCGCGCCGCTGGGCCACGCGGCGGTGATGCTGTCGGCGGTCCTTTTCGGGCTGACCGCCTTCCCGATCTACTCGGTCGCCGCGGCCCATGCGCATGACTTCGCAAAAACCCACGAGCGGGTGGAGCTTTCGGCCGCGCTGATGTTCCACTTCGCCCTTGGCGCCATCGCCGCGCCGCTGCTGGCCTCGGCGCTGATCACCGCCTTCGGGCCGCCCGCCCTTTTCGCGATGATCGCGGCGGGGCACATGGTTCTGGTGGTCTTCGGCATCACCCGGATGCGCGCGCGCCCGGCGGCGAAGGTGCGCACCCGCTACGTCTGGGCCCCGCGCACAAGTTTCACCATCGGCCGCCTGCTGGCCCGCCGCCGCGACCGCGACTAGCGCCGCGCGCCAAGGCCGCGCGCCCGTTTGGACCCCGCCCCGCCCCCGCTCACCACCTGCCCCGCGCCTGCCGGGCTGGACGCGCGCGCTGGCGTCTGGCAATGCCCGGACGAAGCCGTTAAAGCGAGGCGGCACGCACCACAGCTAAGGCGAGACATGTCACGCATCCTCATCACCTCGGCCATTCCCTACATCAACGGGATCAAGCACCTGGGCAATCTGGTGGGCAGCCAGCTGCCGGCGGACCTTTACGCGCGATACATGCGCGGGCGGGGTCACGAGGTCATGTTCATCTGCGCCACCGACGAACACGGCACCCCGGCCGAGCTGGCCGCCGCCAAGGCCGGCAAGCCGGTCGCCGAATACTGCGCCGAGATGTGGGCCGTGCAGAAGGAGCTCTCCGACGGCTTCCGGCTGTCCTTCGACAAGTTCGGCCGCTCCTCCTCGCCGCAGAACCACCGGCTGACGCAGTACTTCGCCGGCAAGCTGGCCGAGGCCGGGCTGATCGAGGAGGTGACCGAGCGGCAGGTCTATTCCAACGCCGACGGCCGCTTCCTGCCCGACCGCTACATCGAGGGCACCTGCCCCAACTGCGGCTACGACAAGGCCCGGGGCGACCAGTGCGAGAATTGCACCAAGCAGCTGGACCCCACCGACCTGGTGGAGCCGCGCTCGGCCATCTCGGGCTCGACCGACCTCGAGGTGCGCGAGACCAAGCACCTGTACCTGCGCCAGTCCGCCCTCAAGGACGAGCTGGACGCCTGGATCAGCTCCAAGGCCGACTGGCCGATCCTGACCACCTCCATCGCCAAGAAGTGGCTGCACGACGGCGACGGCCTCCGCGATCGCGGCATCACGCGCGATTTGGACTGGGGCGTGCCGGTGCAGAAGGGTGACGAGCCCTGGCCCGGCATGGAAGGCAAGGTCTTCTACGTCTGGTTCGACGCCCCCATCGAATACATCGCCGCCACCAAGGAATGGGCCGACGGCGAGGGGCTGGACGACAGCGCCTGGCGCCGCTGGTGGCGCACCGACGAGGGCGCCGAGGACGTGAGCTATGTCCAGTTCATGGGCAAGGACAACGTGCCCTTCCACACCCTCAGCTTCCCGGCGACGATCATCGGCTCGGGCGAGCCCTGGAAGCTGGTCGATTACATCAAGAGCTTCAACTACCTGAACTATGACGGCGGCCAGTTCTCCACCAGCCAGGGGCGCGGCGTCTTCATGGACCAGGCGCTGGAGATCCTGCCCGCGGACTACTGGCGCTGGTGGCTGCTGAGCCACGCGCCCGAAAGCTCGGATTCGGAGTTTACCTGGGAGAATTTCCAGGCCTCGGTGAACAAGGACCTGGCCGACGTGCTGGGCAATTTCGTCAGCCGGGTGACCAAGTTCTGCCGCTCGAAGTTCGGCGAGGTAATCCCCGAGGGCGGCGCCTTCGGCCCCAAGGAAGAGGCGCTGATCGCAGAGCTGACACGCCGGGTGCGCGCCTACGAGGGCCACATGGAGGCGATCGAGGTGCGCAAGGCCGCGACCGAGCTGCGCGCCATCTGGGCGGCCGGGAACGAATACCTGCAGAACGCCGCGCCCTGGACCCTTTACAAGACATCGCCGGAGGAAGCCGCGGCGGTGATCCGCCTGTCGCTGAACCTGATCCGCCTCTACGCGGTGCTCTCGAAGCCCTTCATCCCCGACGCGAGCGACCGTTTCATGGCCGCGATGCAGACCGAGGACGACAGCTGGCCCGGCGATCTGGACGCGGCGCTGCAAGTGCTGAAGCCCGGCCACGCCTTCACCGTGCCGGAGAATTCCTTCCGCAAGATCACCGACGAGGAACGCGCCGACTGGGCCGCGCGCTTCGCCGGCCAGCGCAGCTAGTCTGGGGCGCCCCTTCGGGGGCGTCCGGCGTCGCCCCGGGCGCGCCCTCAGCCGATGCAGTCGAGGTACACCTCGCGCTTGAAGCGGGTGTATTCGTTCACCTCCGGCGTCACCTCGTAGGCGGCCAGCGCCAGCTGGCGCGCCGCCTCGGCGAAACTGGGATCGCGGAACCGCGCGGCGAAGCGCTGCAAGGTCACGTCCCGCGTGGTGCCGCGCATGCGTTCGGTCACCGCCATGCTGGCGATGGTGAGCATGCGCTCGCAGTAGTATCTCTCGAAATCCCGGGTCCGCGCGGACCCCGGCACCGTCATGACCGCGGAAAGGACAATCGCCCCTGCCAGCGGCACCCCCCAATGGCGCGCCGTCATCGAATCCCCCAATCTTTCCAGCGTTCTGTTGACCAGCCGCGCCCGGCAGGCATGAGGCGCCGCAGGGGAAGCTTCGCAGCGCGATTGTGGCAGGACGGGGGCATGGGTTTGGGGGCCCGGCGGTCAGCGCGACTCGTCCGGGCCGGAGATGCGGAGGCGGCGGCGAGGCGTTCGGCCCGGACCTTCAGCCAGGGCGCCGGAACGCGGCCCCACGCGGGCCAGTACGGGCGTCGTCATCACCCCGCGCGGCGGATGCTTGACGCGCGGCGATGTCCGCTCGGGCCGGGCTTTGCCCCTGCGGTTGAGGTGCGGGGCGAACAAGCGAAGAAAACCGATCATGGGCAGGCATCCGTGCGAGAATTGCCGCTTGCCGCGCCGCCTCGCTGGTACCCGCGGCCGGACTCGAACCGGCACGGCACAAGGCCTGGAGATTTTAAGTCTCCTGTGTCTACCATTCCACCACGCGGGCCAGCGGCGGCGACCATAGCCGATGCGGGGCGCGTGTAAACCGCCCTTGGGGCTAGAGCTCGTCCGCCGCGTCACCGGCGCCCCCCTCGGGCGTCAGGGCGGGCA
>JBPEXR010000287.1:0-3466 GCA_052031355.1 Paracoccaceae bacterium | reverse complement strand
GACAGGCCCGTGCGCTGCACCAGCAGCTGCATCCGCTGCCGCACCGCCGAAACGGTGATGCCCAGCGCGTCGGCGATCTGCTTGTCCTGAAGGCCGCGGCCGATCATCTCCAAAAGCTCCTGCTGCTTGGGGGTGATCTGGTTCCGCTCGGAAAACTCCTGCGCGAAGAGGCTGTCATAGCGCTGGAAGGCGGTCAGCGCGGCGGTGTGCAGCGTCCAGCCGTGGGCGCGCAGGATGGCGATCATCTGCCGGCGCGAATGATCGCCCGAGAAGGTCAGCAGCGCGGCCTTGGGCGGGGCGCTGACCCGCAGCGGCACGCAGAAGCCCGCGCGCATGCCGCGCCGCGCCGCCTCGCGCAGGACCTTCACCCGTGCTTCGGGGACGTTGTGAAAATCCTCCAGGAACTCGATCCCCACGGCGATCGGCGTCAGGTGCCGCATGGCGTGGGTGCGGAAGTAGGACCATTTCGCCAGGTCCGGGTCCTGGTTCACCTTGCTGAGCCAGGAGGAATCGTAGCTGGTGCGGATATAGGTCGTGTGCCGCCAGTTGCTGAGGGTCGGCGCCGAGATGAAGTCCACGAAAGGCAGGTCCAGCCGGCGGCCCAGGTTCACCAGCAGGTGCCAGACCTCGACCGAGCGCCGCGTCTGTTCCAGGTCGCACAGGAAATCCTGCAGAAGGTCGGGGGTGTAGCGTTCCGCCGCCAGGGTCGCACGGCGGCCCTGCCCCTCGATCGAGAAGCCGCCGGGCGGGGATGCGGAAGCGGAGCTGGAGCCGGGCGCAGTGACTGGCGTGCCGGCGGGCATATCCTCGGGCAGGGCCCCGGCCATTCCCCGGCGCCCAACGCCCCTTTCGGTGCCGTTGCGATCGCTGCTCACCCCAGTGCCCCCCTGACCGCTGCGGGGCCGGGCAACCATGCCAGGCCCCCGGCCGGCACCAAGGGTGCGGCAGCCTCGCCCGGGGTTCAAGAAGTTTCGCAGCGCCTCCACCTGTGGTTGCAACCGCCGCGCGGTTGTAGCCTGGAAACAGGGCGGCCGCGGCGCCCCGGCGACACCTTCCGCGCCCGCCGGCCCGCCGCGGGCGGGGCGGCTTGCGGGCCCGGGCCGCATTGGCGATAAGCCGGTCATGGCCAAGCTTTACTTCCACTACTCCACCATGAACGCCGGCAAGTCGACCCTGCTGCTGCAGGCCTCGCACAACTACGAGGAACGCGGCATGGCGACCTTCCTGCTGACGGCGCGGCTGGACACCCGCGCCGGCGAGGGGCGCATCGGCAGCCGCATCGGCATCGGCCGCGCGGCCGAGAAGTTCGCCGCCGGGGACGACCTCTTCGCCCGCATCTCCGCGCGCCTCGACGAAGGCCCCTGCGCCTGCGTCTTCGTGGACGAGGCGCAGTTCCTGGAGCCGGCGCAGGTCTGGCAGCTGGCGCGGGCGGTGGACGATCTGAAGGTGCCGGTCATGTGCTACGGGCTGCGGGTGGATTTCCGCGGCGAGCTTTTCCCCGGCTCGGCCACCCTGCTGGCGCTGGCCGACGAGATGCGCGAGGTGCGCACCATCTGCCATTGCGGCAAGAAGGCCACCATGGTGGTGCGGCAGGGGCCGGACGGGAAGGTGCTGCGCGAAGGGGCGCAGGTGCAGATCGGCGGCAACGAAAGCTACGTCAGCCTGTGCCGCCGGCATTGGCGCGCCGCGATGGGCGAGGCCTGAGGGGCCAGCCCCCGAGCCCGCCGCCCGGTCAGACCGCGTTCGGCGGCGTCTCCCCGGCGAAGAAGGCACGCAGGTTCTCGATCGCGACAAGGCCCATCCGCTCGCGCACTTCCAGCGCCGCGGTGCCCAGGTGCGGCAGCAGCACGACGTTCTCCATCGCGCGCAGCGCCTCGGGCACCTCGGGCTCGTTCTCGTAGACGTCAAGGCCGGCGCCGCCGATCCGCTCCTGCTTCAGGGCGGCGATCAGCGCCGCCTCGTCCACCACGTCACCGCGCGCGATGTTGATGAGGTGGGCATGCGGCTGCATCGCCTCGAAGACCGGCGCGCCGATCAGGTGGCGCGTCTCCGCCCCGCCCGGCACGGCGACCACCAGGATATCGACCTGGGCGGCCAGCTTCGACAAGTCCTCGACCTGGCGGGCGGGCAGGTCCACCGTCTTGGGCGAGCGGTTGTGGTAGAGAACCTCCATCCCGAAGCCGTAGTGGCAGCGCCGGGCGATCGCCTGCCCGATGCGCCCCATGCCGACGATGCCCACGGTCTTGCCGGTGACATGCATCCCCAGCATCTGCGAGGGGTGCCAGCCCGTCCACTGGCCGGCGCGGACCAGCCGCTCGCCCTCGCCCGCGCGGCGCGCGGACATCAGGATCAGCGTCATGGCGATATCGGCGGTCGCATCGGTGACGGCGCCGGGCGTGTTGGTCACCTCCAGCCCCGCGGCGCGGGCGGCCTCCACGTCGATGTGGTTATAGCCGACGCCGAAGTTGGCCAGGATGCGGCAGCGGGCGCGGCCGAAATCCTGGAAGATGCGCGCGTTGAAGGCGTCGCCCAGGGTCGGCACGATGCCGTCGTAGAGGGCCAGCGCCGCGCGCATCTCGGTGCGGGTCATCGGCTCGGTCTTCTCGCGCAGCTCGACGTCGAAATGACGCCGCGCCTCGGCGACGATGGCTTCCGGGTAGGGGCGGGAAAGTAGAATACGCGTCAATGCATCCGTGCCCCCTCGGGCACCTCCTTGTCCGGTGTGATCAGCACGATGCCGCCCGCGGCATCCGACAGGCCCAGCACCAGCACCTCCGAGCGGAACTTGCCGATCTGGCGCGGCGGGAAGTTGACGACCGCCAGGACCTGCCGCCCCACCAGCGCCTCGGGCGTGTAGTGCGCGGTCAACTGGGCCGAGCTTTTGCGGGTTCCGATATCGGCGCCGAAATCGATCCACAGCTTGATGGCGGGCTTGCGCGCCTCGGGATAGGCCTCGGCCCGGGTGACGCGGCCGGCGCGGATGTCGACCTTCAGGAAGTCGTCGAAGGCGATCTCATCCGTCACGGCCCAGCTCCCGGCTGCGGTCGGCGGAGGCGGCGACGGTGCGCGCCATCAGCGGCGCGAGGCCGGTCTGCGGGTCCATCAGCACTTCGAGCGCCGCCTGCGTGGTGCCGTTGGGGCTGGTGACGTTGCGCCGCAGCTGCTGCGGGTCCTCCTCCGCCGCCTCGGCCAGCGCACCGGCGCCGGCGACGGTGGCCTGGGCCAGCTGCATCGCCAGCTCGGGCGCCAGGCCCTGCGCCTCGCCCGCGGCGGCCAGCGCCTCGATCATGTAGAAGACATAGGCGGGGCCGGAGCCGGAGACGCCGGTCACCGCGTCCATCTGCGCCTCCTCGTCCAGGCGGACCACCTGCCCCACGGCGCGCAGAAGCTCCTCCGACAGGTCGAGCTGCGCGGCGCTGGCGGCGGCATTGCCGACGATGGCGGTGATGCCGCGCCCCACCGCGGC
>JBPEXR010000286.1:0-5554 GCA_052031355.1 Paracoccaceae bacterium | reverse complement strand
TGCAGCTGAAGCGCGATGTAGGGCGTGGTGCCGATCACCGCCAGAACGGTGACGCAGACCGCCAGCAGGTTCGACTTGCCGAACCGGCTGGAGATGAGGTCCGCGATCGAGGTGATGCGCTGGGTGCGGCCCACCCGCACCAGCTTGCGCAACCCCCACCACCAGCCGATCATCACCAGCGTCGGGCCCAGGTAAATGGTCACGAACTCCAGCCCCGACCGCGCGGCATAGCCCACGGCGCCGTAGAAGGTCCAGGCGGTGCAATAGACCGACAGCGACAACGTGTAGACCAGCGGCAGCCGCAGCCAGCCGCCGCGGCCGCGCAGGGCGGCCCGCTCGGCCGCGAAGGCCACGGCGAAGAGGATGGCGACATAGGCCAGGCAGACGACGACCAGCAGGTTGAGGATGCTCATTCCCCCTCCCCCGGTCCGGAACGCTCCGCCGCAGGCGCGGTGGCGCCATCGCGGGCGGCAAGGGCCGCGCTCTCGCGCGCTGCGGCCGCCGCGGCGCCGCGCAGGGCCCGGCTCAGCCAGAAGGCGGCGGCGATGAGCAGCGCCCAGACGCCGAAGACGTAGATCGTGGCGACCGAGCCGCGCACGGCCTCGGCCCCGGCGGCCTCCATCCCTGCGCGCGCCGCCTCCTCGCCCGGCCCGCGGGGCCAGAGGATGGGCACCGCGAACAGGAAGACCCCCAGCAGCGGCAGCAGGCGCGCCGCGTCGCCCAGCCGGCGCGCGCGGTAGGTCTGCCGCTCCAGGAACAGGCTGCGGGCGGCGCGGCTCATGCCGGCAGCAGGCTGCGCAGGTTCTCCAGAAGCTCCGCGTTGGAGAACGGCTTGGTCATGAACATGTCCGCGCCCAGCGCCAGCGCGGTCTCGCGGTCCTTGGCCTGGCCGCGGGCGGTCAGCATCAGGACCGGCAGCTGCGCGGTCTCCGGCGCGGCGCGCAGATCGCGCAGGATGTCGTAGCCCGAGCGGCCGGGCAGCATCACGTCCAGCACCAGCAGGTCCGGCGCGATGCGCGCCACGTCGCGCGCGGCCTGCGCCCCGCCCGGATGCGTGTCCACGCGCCAGCCGTCGCGGGTCAGGATGAACCGCACGGCCTCGATGATATTGGGCTCGTCCTCGATCAGCAGAACATGCCGGCCCATGCGCATCCCTCCCCCGAAAGCGCCGCCGATGCCCGAAAAACGGGCGTTCATCCTTTATTTACCGCGCCGCGCCCCCTGTCAAAGATTGCGCGCGGCCAGACCGGGACTGCCCGTCAGAAACCGGCGGCGAGGATCGAGGGCTCGCGCCGGGCACGGCAGCCCTCGCGCGGGCAGATGCGGCAGGTCACGCCGACCGGGCGGGCCGGTGTGTCCGCCTCCTGCCCCGGTGCGCGCAGCAGCATATGCGCCTCCAGCCGCGGCGGGGCGTCGAAGGCCGGCGGCTCGGCCGGCTCGGCCACGGCGAGGGCCAGGGCCCGCCCGCCGCCGCGCCCGGCCTGGTCCAGCAGCCGGCGCAGCGGGGCCCCGGGGCGGCTAAGCGCTTCGTAGAGCGGCCAGAGGGGGCAGCCGCCGCCGAAGCGCGGCACCGCGAACCCCGCGAACGGCCGGCGGAAGGTCATGGCGCCCGAGGCATCGCAGATCACCAGCCCCAGCGGGCCGGGCAGCAGCGCGGGCGGCAGCCCGGCGAGGCGCCGCATCGCCGCGGCCAGCCCGGTGCCCCCCGCCGCCGCCAGCGCTGCCGGGTCGGCCCCCGCCGCGCCCGTCACCCGGGCGCAAAGCGAAAGGGGCAGCGCCGCGGCATCTTCGGCCATGCGCTGAAGGATCTGCCGCGCGATCGCCCGCGCGCTGGCCGAACGCAGGTCCGTCGCAGCCTCCAACAGGCCGGGCACCGCGTCTGCGCCGGCGGCCTCCGGCTCCAGCGCCGGGAAGTGCCAGTCGTGCCGCGCCAGGAACTGCTCCACCTCGTCCGCCGGGGCGGTGGCGGCGGTCGCGGCGCTGAGGGCGGCGGCGGGACGCGCGGCCTCCCCCTCCGCGCCCCCGGTCCCGGCCCCGTTGCCGGCGCCCTCGCCCGTGCCGGCATCGAGAAAGCGCACCAGCGCCCGCGCGCTTTCGGCCAGCCGCGCGGCTTCCTCGTCGATGTTGCGGTGAAAGCGCGCCTGCCATTCGGCGGGCACGTCGCCGCCTTCCACCAGGATCGCGGCGGTCGCGCGGATGGCGGTGGCGGTGGACAGAACCTCGTGCAGCGAAGCGTCGAGCTGCGGGTCATGCGCCAGCCGGTCGCCCAGCGCCACCACCGCCGCCTCCAGCCGGGCGATGCGGCGCTGCTGTTGCGCGATCACTCCGGCCCAACCGGGAAAGCGCCCGGCGAATTCCTCGGCCCTGGCGCGTTCGGCGCCGGCTTCGGGCAGCGCGGCGGCGGCCTCGTTCAGATGGGCGACCAGCGCCGCCTCGGCGCCCTCGGCCAAAAGCCCAGGCTCCACGTCCAGCGCCGCGGCCAGGCGGTTCAGCAGCTTGCCCCCGATGCGGCGGCGGTTGTGTTCGATCAGGTTGAGGTAGGAGGCAGAAATGCCCGCCCGGCGGGCAAGCTCGGCCTGTTTCATCTCCGCGGTCAGGCGCCGGGCGCGGATACGGCTGCCGACGAGGCTGTGCTGGGCCAAGGATTTTCCCCCGCGATCAAGCGCTTTCTGCAATGCGACATAAACGAATTTACAAATTACCATGCGTCAAGTCGATAAGTTTTCAAAAATTGATAAGCGTTACAGTTGGTTGTTGCCCGGTTTTCAGTCCTTCCGCGATACTCCCTTTGCACGAAGTGCCGGACCGGCGGGAAGGGAGCCCGCAACGGTCCATTTTCCAGGGAGGAATCCATGTCCAATTCGAACTTCACCCGGCGCGGCGTCATGCGCACCGGCCTTGTCGCCGGCGCCGGCCTTGCGCTGCCGACCTACCTGCGGGCGGAAAACCATTCGGGCTTCACCAACGCCCCCACGGGATCGACCGTCACGCTGGGCTTCAACGTGCCCCAGACCGGCCCCTACGCCGACGAGGGCGCGGACGAGCTGCGCGCCTACGAGCTGGCGGTGGAGCACCTGAACGGCGGTGGCGACGGCGGCATGCTGTCGACCTTCTCGTCGAAGGCCCTCGACGGCACCGGCATCCTGGGCAAGAAGGTCGAATACGTCACCGGCGACACCCAGACCAAGTCGGACGCGGCGCGGGCCTCGGCCAAGTCGATGATCGAGAAGGACGGCGCGGTGATGATCACCGGCGGCTCCTCCTCGGGCGTGGCGGTCGCGGTGCAGGCGCTGTGCCAGGAGGCGGGCGTGATCTTCATGGCCGGCCTCACCCATTCCAACGACACCACCGGCAAGGACAAGCGGGCCAACGGCTTCCGCCACTTCTTCAACTCCTACATGTCCGGCGCGGCCCTCGCCCCGGTGCTGGAGAAGATGTACGGCAACGACCGCAAGGCCTATCACCTGACCGCCGACTACAACTGGGGCTACACCACCGAGGAAGCCATCAAGTCGTCGACCGAGGCGATGGGCTGGGAAACCGTGAACACGGTCAAGACCCCGCTGACCCAGACCGACTTCAGCTCCTACATCGCGCCGGTTCTGCAATCGGGCGCAGACGTTCTGGTGCTGAACCACTACGGCGGCAACATGGTCAACTCGCTGACCAACGCGGTGCAGTTCGGCCTGCGCGACAAGCAGGTGAACGGCAAGAACTTCGAGATCGTCGTGCCGCTTTATTCGCGCCTGATGGCCAAGGGCGCCGGCGCCAACGTGAAGGGCATCTTCGGCTCCACCAACTGGCACTGGTCGCTTCAGGATGAGGGCTCCAAGGCCTTCGTCAAATCCTTCGGCACCAAGTATGGCTTCCCGCCGTCGCAGGCCGCCCATACCTGCTATGTGCAGACCCTCCTCTACGCCGACGCGGTTACCCGTGCGGGTTCGTTCGCGCCCTGCGCGGTGGTCGAGGCGCTGGAAGGCTTCGAGTTCGACGGTCTCGGCAACGGCCCGACCCTCTACCGCGCCGAGGATCACCAGTGCTTCAAGGACGTGCTCGTGGTGAAGGGGAAGGAAAACCCGACCTCCGAGTTCGACCTGCTGGAGATCGTCGAGGTGACCCCCGCGGCGCAGGTCACCTATCCGCCGGATCACCCGCAGTTCGCGGGCGGCGCGCTGGGCACCTGCAACAACGGCGCCTGATCGCCTGACCCTGCGCGGGAGGGGCCTTCGCGCCCTTCCCGCCATCCCACGGGCCGCGCGCCGGGATCTGTCCCGCGCGCGGCGCCGGCCGGTCGCTGCAAGGCCGGCACCACCTACGCCAAGGGGCCGGACGCATGGACGCAATCATCCTTCAAATCCTGAACGGGCTGGACAAGGGCAGCGCCTACGCGCTGATCGCCCTGGGGCTGACGCTGATCTTCGGCACGCTGGGGGTGGTCAACTTCGCCCACGGCGCGCTTTTCATGATCGGCGCCTTCTGCGCCGTCACCCTCAGCCGCATCCTGACCCTCAGCCGCACCACGATCGACGAGACGCAGACCGACTTCCTGGGCAACCCGCTGAAGGTCGAGGTGCCCTACGCGCATGACTTCTTCGGCCCCGCCCTGGGCGACGCGCTGATCGACTGGGCGGTGCCGCTGGCGATCCTCTTCTCGATCCCGGTGATGCTGCTGGTGGGCTTCGTGATGGAACGCGGGCTGATCAAGCATTTCTACAAGCGTCCGCACGCGGACCAGATCCTGGTGACCTTCGGCCTCGCCATCGTGCTGCAGGAGGTGATCAAGTACTTCTACGGCGCCAACCCGATCCCAACGCCGGCGCCCGACGTCTTCCGCGGCTCCTTCGATTTCGGCGCGCTGGTCGGCTTCGAGGCGAACCAGATCATCTACCCCTACTGGCGCCTGGTCTACTTCGGCTTCGCGGCCCTGGTCATCGGCGGGGTCTTCGCCTTCCTGCAATTCACCACCTTCGGCATGGTGGTGCGCGCCGGCATGGCCGACCGCGAGACGGTGGGCCTGCTGGGCATCGACATCGACAAGCGCTTCACCATCATGTTCGGCATCGCCGCCGCGGTCGCGGGCCTGGCGGGGGTGATGTACGCGCCGATCAATTCGCCCAACTACCACATGGGCATGGACTTCCTTGTCCTCAGCTTCGTCGTGGTGGTGGTCGGCGGCATGGGCTCGCTGCCCGGCGCCGTGCTGGCCGGCTTTTTGCTGGGCATCCTTGAAAGCTTCGCCTCGATGTCGGCGGTGATCGACCTGATCCCCGGCATCAACCAGGTCATCATCTACCTGGTCGCGATCATCATTCTATTGACCCGCCCCCGCGGCCTGATGGGCCGCCGCGGCGTGATGGAGGAGTGAGCCCATGTTCGGACTGGACAAAAAGGACACCCGGCTTCTGCTCATCGTGGCGGTGCTGACCCTCTTCGCACCCTTCATCCTGAACCCCTTCCCGGTGGACAGCGCGCTGGCGCAGTTCAACGCGGGCTACCCGGACCTGATGCAGCGCTTCGTGATCTTCGGGATCTTCGCCATCGGCTTCAACATCCT
>JBPEXR010000285.1:0-3011 GCA_052031355.1 Paracoccaceae bacterium | reverse complement strand
TCGCCGCCGGTGATGCGCAGCTTCTCCACCCCGAGGCGGATGAAGGTCGTGCACATGCGATCCAGCTCTTCCAGCGTCAGAAGCTCCTTCTTCGGCAGGAAGGTCATGTTTTCGGCCATGCAGTAGACGCAGCGGAAATCGCAGCGGTCGGTGACCGAGACCCGCAGGTAGGAGATGGGCCGGGCGAAGGGATCGATGAGCTTGCACGTCATGGGCGCCAGCGTAGAGCGGGGCGCCGGGCGGGGCAAGCGCGGAAGGGTGGCGGGGGCCGCACGCCGCCCCACGGCCGCGTGAGGCGGCGCCTTTTCGCGATGGGGCGGGCGAATGCACGGGCGGGCGTTGAAGCCGGGCGCGGGCATACTAGGATTGCGGATATGAGACTGATTATCCCGGCCTTGCTTGCCCCCGCCCTGATCGCTGCCTGCACCGAGATGCCGCAGCCCCGTGCCCCCCAATCGGCGACCGTGGCGCCTGCGCCCGTCGCGCCGTCGCCCGCCCCCGTGGCGACGCCCACGCCCGAGCCGTCGCAAAGCGCCTCGGCCGGCAGTTCGGCCAGCGCCAACACCGGGCCGGGGCCGCTGGGCACCACGGTGGCCTCGCTGGGCGATCCGGCGCGGGGCGGGCTGTGGATCCGCACGCCGCTGACCAGCACCGAGGGGCGCGCGCGCGTCACCGACACCGCCACTGGCGCCAGCGTCGAGGTGGAGCTTTTGCCGCTGAGCGGGGCCGCCGGCAGCGGCAGCCAGATCTCGGTCGAGGCGATGCAGGCGCTGGGCGCCGCGCTGACCGACCTGCCGACGGTGCGCGTTACCCGTCTTTGACCTCGCCGGTCGGGGCCGCGGGCAGCAGCCGCGCGGCCTCGCGCCGGGCAAAGGGTTTCATCGCCGCGCCATGCGCGGCCAGGAAGGCCCGCGTGCGGTCGGGGTCGTGTTTCGACAGGTCCCGCAGCCACCAGGCGATGGCCTTCTGGATGAACCATGCGCGGTCGGGCACATAGCCCGCCGCCCAGCCCAGGATACGTTCCCGCGCCGCGATCTGCGCGTCCGAAGGGTGGCGCAGCTTGGCCCAGGGCAGGGTGGCGACCAGCGCCGCCCGCCGGGTCCAGAGGTGATCGCTGCGCGTCCATTCCTCTACCTCGTCCAGCCGCGCGGGATGCGCGACCAGGCGCTTGGCCCCGGCGGCGCAGGCGTGATCGGCGATGGCCCAGCCGTCGAACTGCGGCACCCAGCGGCGGAAGGCGCGCCAGGCGTCCTCCTCGGCAGCCTCAGGGCGTAGGCGCGCCTGCGTCAGCGCCTTGGCGGCCAGGATGCGCGCCTCGAAGATGCCGCTGTCCCACAGCGCCTCGGCCAACGGAACCCGCTGCGCGGCGGGCAGGTCGCGCCGCAGCGTGGCCGCGAGGTCGTTGAGCACCGGGTTCGGCACGCCCCAGACCTCGCGGTCCGTCTTGTGGTAGGCGGCCTTGCCGGGGGCGGCGGCGGGATCGCCCGCCGCGCGCAGATCGGCCAGGACCGCCTCGGGCGTCATTCCACCGTCACCGATTTCGCCAGGTTCCGCGGCTGGTCGACGTCGGTCCCCTTGGCCACCGCCGTGTGGTAGGCCAGCAGCTGCGCCGGCACGGCGTAGAGGATCGGGGCGATCGCCTCGGGCACCATGGGCAGGGTCAGGCGCTGCCAGACGTCCTCGCCCGCGTCCTTGTGACCGCGCGCGTCGCTGATCAGCAGCACCTTGCCCTGGCGCGCCATGACCTCCTGCATGTTGGAGATGGTCTTGTCGAACAGCCCGTCGCGCGGGGCCATGATGACCACGGGCACATGCTGGTCGATCAGCGCGATGGGGCCGTGCTTCAGCTCGCCAGAGGCATAAGCTTCGGCGTGGATATAGCTGATTTCCTTAAGTTTCAGCGCGCCTTCCAGCGCCAGCGGATACATCAGCCCGCGGCCCAGGAACAGCACGTCGCGCGTCTCGGCCAGAAGGTTGGCCAGCTTGCGGCAGGCCTCGTCCAGCTCCAGCGCGGTGTTGATGTGCCCGGGCAGCGCGCGCAGCGCCGACAGCGTGTCGCGCAACGCCTCGGCGCCCATCTCGCCCCGGTCCTGCGCCGCGCGCAGCGCCAGCATCAGCAGCACGGTCAGCTGGCAGGTGAAGGCCTTGGTCGAGGCGACGCCGATCTCGACCCCGGCGTGGATCGGCAGGTCGGCGTCGGCCTCCCGCGCGATGGAGCTTTCGGCGTGGTTGGTCACCGACAGGATGCGCGCGGCCCGCCCCTTGCAGTAGCGCAGCGCGGCCAGGGTGTCGGCCGTCTCGCCCGATTGGCTGACGAAGATCGCCATGGTGCCGGGGGCGATCGGCGGCTCGCGGTAGCGGAACTCGGAGGCGATATCGACCTCCACCGGGATGCGGGCGTAGCGCTCGAACCAGTACTTCGCCGTCAGGCAAGCGTAGAAGGCGGTGCCGCAGGCGACCAGCACCAGCCGCTGGGTGCCGGCGAAATCCACCTCCGCCGGCAGCGAGACGCGGGTGCCCTCGGCGTCGAGATAGGCGCGCACGGCCTCGGCGATCACCGTCGGCTGCTCGGCGATCTCCTTGGCCATGAAGTGCTTGTGCCCCGACTTGTCGATCTGGCCCCCGTCGATCTTCACGGTCTTGACCGGGCGCTCCACCTCGCGGCCGTCGGCGTCGACGATGCGGATGCCGGCGCGGCGCACCTCGGCGCGGTCGCCTTCTTCGAGGTAGGTGATCCGGTCGGTCAGCGGCGCCAGGGCGATCGCGTCGGAGCCGACGTACATCTGCCCGTCGCCATGGCCGATGGCCAGCGGCGAGCCCTTGCGCGCGGCGACGATCAGATCCTCTTCTCCGTCGAAGAGGAAAGCGAGCGCGAAGGCGCCGGTCAGCCGCGCCAGCGTGCGGTCGGCGGCGGTCACCGGGTCATGGCCGGCGTCCAGCTCGCGCCGGGCCAGCAGGACGATGACCTCGGTGTCGGTTTCGGTGTCGAAGCCGATGCCCTCGGCGGCCAG
>JBPEXR010000284.1:0-5172 GCA_052031355.1 Paracoccaceae bacterium | reverse complement strand
TGCCTCGAAGGTGCGCCCCTCGCGGCGCAGATCGCGCCCGGTCACCGCGCCCGCCAGCGCCAGAAGCCCGCGCGCCACCGGCACCGGCACGTTCAGCCATTCCCCGATGGAGACCAGCAGCGCCAGCCCCACGGCGATATCCTCGGTCATGTAGCGGTGGGTCTGCAGATCGAGGCTTTCGTGCCAGTCGCCGCTGTCCACCAGCTTGTCATGCGCCAGGTTGCCGTACATCCAGTCGGAGGTGTTGTAGTGGTCGGCCAGCGGGAAATGCGGCGCGCCATAGCCCAGCGCCTCGCGGATGGCGATCCGCTCGGCGTCCAGCGCGTCGTGCACGGCGCGGATGGCGGGCTGGGTGCCCTCGTTGTGGATGTCCCAGCGGTCGAAATGCTGGATCGGGCCGGCGTTCATCAGGATCAGCGGCGGGTGGATGATCGGGCCGGCGTTCATCAGCGCGCCCGAGAGGGCATCCTCGCAGCGCTCGATGGCGCCGGGGAAGACCTGCGACAGACGCTCCAGCGCGTGGTCGGTCAGCCGCGCCGGCATCACGCCGGTGGGCAGGCGCGAGGCGCGCGTGGTGATGCGCACCTCCGCCTCGCCTTTCTTGCGGCAGAGCCAGGGCAGCGTGCCGGTCTCGCAGATCGCGAAATCGGCGGTGCAGCCGCGGGCGCGGATCGTCTCCATCATCGGCCAGGCCCCGAAGGAGCCGGGCGAGAGGTACAGAACCTGCCCGTCGGCCAGGTGCGGGGCCAGCGCCTCGGCCAGGTCCGCCTGGGCATAGGCCGGGGTCGGCGCGAGGATCACCTCCGCCCCCTCCAGCGCTTCCCCCAGGTCAGCGGTGACCGAGACAGCCAGCATGCGGCTGCCCGCGTGGTCGGTCACTTTCAGCTGCGCCGGGGTGCCCAGCGGCTTGAAGCTTTCGCCGTTGCGCCGCCACCAGCGCACGTCGTGCCCGGCCTCGACCGCATCGGCGACCGCCGCGTAGGAGCCGTTGCCCCCGCCCAGAACCGCTACCTTCATCTGTCCTCCCGGCAGCCGTGATGGCTGCAATTGCATATACCGTCATCCGAATCCGGATGCTCCCCCGCGTATTGGGGATCAGCTTGCATGACATTTCAAGTAAAATGTTTTAAACTTGAAGGAATGGCGCTCCGCCGCCGCTGCGCACGGCCTGCGCCAGTTCCGCCGCCGCCGCGCGCACCTCGGGGGCCAGGGCCGCGGCGTCGATCTCGCCCAGGGTCACCACGCCGAGCGAGCATTCGAGCCCCGGAAAACCCGCGCCGCCCAGGTGCACAGGCACCGCCAGGCCCGCCGCGCCCGGCTGCAACTCGCCCCGCGTCAGCGAATAGCCGCGGGCGCGCGCCTCGGCCACATTCTCGGCTTCCCCCGGCGCGGCGGGCCGGCCCGACAGGATCGCCACGCCCGCCGCCCCGCGCGTCAGCGGGTGGCGCGAGCCGGTGCGGTAGCCCACGTCCAGGAACGGCCCCTGCGAGACCGAGGTCAGCACCGCCACGCAATCCTCCCCCTGCGCGACCGACAGGAAGGCCGTCGCCCCGGTGCGCCGCGTCAGCGCATCGACGATCGGGCGGGCGATGGCACGCAGGTTGCCCTCGAACCGCGCCGAAAGGGCCAGGATGCCCGGCCCCAGCACCAGCCGCCCGCCTTCTGCGCGGTGCACCAGGGCGTGCGCCTCCAGCGTGGCGGCGATGCGGTAGGCGATGGCGCGGTGCACTCCCAGCGCCTCGGCCAGTTCGGCGATGGTCAGCCCCTCGTCGCGCGCGCCCAGCAACGCGAGCGCACTAAGCCCGCGATCCAGGGTTTGCAGCCGGTTGCCTTGCGCCATGTCGCCTCCCCGCGCGGTCGCGCCCGTTGACAGCCCCAAGGGGGCCTCGGTATGTTTTCGCATAACGCTACACGCTGTGCGATAAAAGTAAATCCGTCGCAAACCCGCCGCGCCGCGGGTCCAGCCCGCACCCGATACCGGAGGACCGAAGATGACCGGAGCCGCCCCCGAGAGCGCCGCCACGCAGGGCCACGCCACAGAAGGCCCCGCCGCCACCTGCCCGGCCGGCCATGGCACGGGCGGCTGCCCGGCCGACAGCCTGGCGCGGCAGTTCGACCCCTTCGACCGCCCCTACCAGCTGGACCCGGCCGAGGCGCTGCGCTGGTCGCGCGCGCAGATGCCCGTCTTCTACGCGCCCAAGCTGGGCTACTGGGTCGTCAGCCGCTACGACGACATCAAGCAGATCTTCCGCGATCCCATCCTCTTCTCCCCCCGCAACGCGCTGGAGAAGATCACCCCCGTTCGGCAGGAGGCGCTGGACGTGCTGGCCAGCTATGGCTACGCGATGAACCGCACCCTGGTGAACGAGGACGAGCCCGCCCACATGGAGCGCCGGCGCGCCCTGCTGGAGCATTTCTTCCCCGAGAACCTGGCCGAGAAGGAGGAGATGGTGCGCCGCCTCACCCGCGCGCGCGTCGATGCCTTCATCGACCGCGGCCGCGCCGACCTGGTGGAGGAGATGCTCTGGGAAATCCCGCTGACGGTGGCGCTGCACTTCCTGGGCGTGCCGGAGGAGGACATGGACACGCTGCGGCGCTTTTCCATCGCGCATACGGTCAACACCTGGGGCCGCCCGACGCCCGAACAGCAGATCGAGGTCGCGCACGCCGTGGGCAACTTCTGGCAATACGCCGGCCAGGTGCTGGAGAAGATGCGCGCCCAGCCGGACGGCCCGGGCTGGATGCATTACGCCATCCGCAAGCAGAAGGAACTGCCCGAGGTCGTCACCGACAGCTACCTGCATTCGATGATGATGGCGATCATCGTCGCCGCGCATGAGACCACCGCCCATGCCTCGGCCAATGCGGTGAAGCTGCTGCTGGAGGACGGCGCCGCCTGGCGCGAGATCTGCGCCCGCCCCTCGCTGATCCCCAACGCGGTGGAGGAATGCCTGCGGCTTTCCGGCTCGGTCGTCGCCTGGCGGCGCGAGGCCACGGCCCCCGCGCAGGTGGGCGGTGTCGAGCTGCCCGAGGGCGCGAAGATCCTGATGGTCACCGCCTCGGGCAACCACGACGAGGCGCATTTCGAGAATGCCGACAAGCTGGACCTCTACCGCGACAACGCGGTCGATCACCTGACCTTCGGCTATGGCGCGCACCAGTGCATGGGCAAGAACCTGGCCCGGATGGAGATGCGCATCTTCCTGGAGGAGTTCACCCGCCGCCTGCCGCACATGCGCCTGGCCGAGCAGGAGTTTACCTATCTGCCCAACACCTCATTCCGCGGGCCGGACCACCTGTGGGTCGAATGGGACCCCGCCGAGAACCCCGAGCGCCGCACCCCCGAGGCGCGCCGCCCGCGCGCGCGGTTCGAGATCGGCGCGCCTTCGCGCCGCGACATTGCCCGGCGGGTGCGGGTCGCGGAACTGCGGCAGGAGGCCGAGGGCATTCTCGGCGTGCGGCTGGAGGAAGCCAGCGGCCGCCCCCTGCCCCGCTGGTCCGCCGGCGCCCACGTGGAGCTGGAGCTGGACGGATTCGAGCGCAAGTATTCGCTGTGCGGTCCCGCCGATGCGCCCTTCTACGACGTGGCGATCCTGCGCGAGGAAGCAGGCCGCGGCGGCTCGGCGCATTTCCACGCCGCGCTGCGCGAGGGGGCGGAGCTGAAGCTGCGCGGCCCGCGTAACCACTTCCGCCTGGCGGATGGGTCGGCGCCGGTGCTGTTGGTGGCCGGCGGTATCGGGATCACCCCGATCCTGGCCATGGCCGACCGGCTGAAGGCGGAAGGGCGCGATTATGCGCTGCACTACTGCGGGCAAAGCCGCGCGCGGATGGCCTTCCTGGGCCGGCTGACGCGCGATCACGGCGCGGCGCTGCAGTTGCACATCGGCGCCGAGGGCACGCGCGCCGACCTCGCCCGGCTGGTGGCCGAGGCGCCGGAGGCGGCGATGATCTATGCCTGCGGCCCCGCGCGGATGATCGCGGCGCTGGAAGAGGCGACGCAGGACCGCCCCGACCGGTTCCGCTGCGAGCATTTCGCCGCCGACGCGGCCCTGCTGGACCCGGAGCGTGAGACGCCCTTCGAGGTGGAGCTGGCCGACAGCGGGCTGACGCTGGAGGTGCCGAAGGACCGCACGCTGCTGCAGGTGCTGCGCGGCGCCGGGGTGGACGTGTCGAGCGACTGCGAAGAAGGGCTTTGCGGCTCCTGCGAATGCGCGGTGCTGGAGGGGCCGGTCGATCACCGCGACAAGGTGCTGACCCGTGCCGAGCGGGCGAAGGGAGGGCGGATGATGGCCTGCTGTTCCCGCGCCGAAGGGGGCGCGAAGCTCAAGCTGGCGCTCTGAGGGTATGCCGCCGGCCGGGGTTCTCCCCCGGCCGGGAAGTGCCTACTCCGAGGCGTCGCTTTCTCCGTCCGAGCCGTGTTCCGCGTGGCCATCGTGCGCGCCGTGGCCATCGTGCGCGCCGTGGCCCCCGTGCCCGCCGTTGGCTGCGTGGCCGCCGTGTCCAGCATGGCCCTCATGATCTTCGTCAGCGGCGGGCGCCTCGCCGCGCGCCTCGACCTTGAAGACCACCGGCACCTCGCCGGCCGTCTCGAAGACCAGCACCGCGGGGATCTCCTCCCCCGCCTCGAAGGGGTCGCCGTCCAGGCCCATGAACATCACGTGGGTGCCGCCGGGGGCCAGGGTCACCTCGCCGCCCGCGGGCACCTCCAGCGCCTCGATATGGCGCATCCGGGCGACGCCCTCCACCTCCTCGGTGCCGTGCAGGGCGACTTTGGGGAAATCGGCGCGCACCTCCAGCAGACGGTCGGCGGGGCCGGCGTTGCGCAGGGTGAAATACCCCGCGCCGGTGCGCGCCGTGACGGGCGTTTCCAGCGCGAAGGGATGGTCGATCGTCAGTGCGCCCTTGGTGAACTCATGGGCGTTGGCCGCCAGGGCCAGCGTGCTGGCGGAAAGGGCGGCAAGAAAGAAGCGGGTCATCGGAACCTCCGAATGAAGCGAATGGGGCGCGCAGCGCGGCTGCGCATGTGGCGTGATCTTGGGCCGCCCCGGTGGTGGAGGGCGGCAGGATCAAGCCGGGGGCGCGCGCACCGGCGGGCGGGTCGCGATGCGCGGCGGCACGCCCCGCGCGGCCGCCAGCGGGGCCCGCGCGATGCGGCGCGCCGGCACGCGAGCG
>JBPEXR010000283.1:0-3063 GCA_052031355.1 Paracoccaceae bacterium | reverse complement strand
CCTCGCACCAGTGCCCCACCGCGGCGACCATGCCCCTGGCCCGGCGCGAGGCCCTGCTGGCGCGGGCCCGCGCCCTCGACGCGCTGATCGTCGAGGATGATTACGAGTTCGAGATGTCCTTCCTGCACCCGCCCTCCCCGGCGCTCAAGTCGCTGGATCCCGACGGGCGGGTGATCTACGTCGGCAGCTTCTCCAAGTCGCTCTTCCCCGGGCTGCGGCTGGGCTACCTCGTGGGGCCGGAGCCCTTCATCGCCGAGGCGCGCGCCCTGCGGGCCACCGTGCTGCGCCACCCGCCCGGACACGTGCAGCGCACCGCCGCCTATTTCCTGTCGCTGGGCCATTACGACGCGCTGGTGCGCCGGGTCAGCCGCGCCCTGGCCGAACGGCGCGAGGTGATGGAGCAAAGCCTCGCCCGCCACGGGCTGGAAATCGCCGGCAGCGCCGACTTCGGCGGCTCGTCCTTCTGGATGCGGGCGCCGCAAGGCGTGGACACGGCCCTGCTGGCGCAGGACCTGCTGCGCGAGGGCGTGGTGATCGAGCCGGGGCGGCCCTTCTTCGCGGCCCAGGACGCGCCGCGCAACCTCTACCGGCTGGCCTATTCCTCGATCCCGCCGGGGCGGATCGAGGCCGGGATCGCGCGCATCCGGGCCGGGATCGACCGCGCCTGCGCCGCCCCCGCCCGGGCCTGAGGCGTCAGCCGCGCCGCCACCAGCGCCGCAACCGCGCGCCGCGGCCGCGCAGCCGGTCGCCCGCCTCGCCCAGCGAATCGCCCATGTCGGCGAAGACCGGGTCCAGCCGCGCCGCGCGGAACCGCCGCCAGCGCACGTAGACCGCCCAGAAGACCGCCGCCAGCCCCAGCAGGATCAGCGCCTTGATCCAGGGGATCACCTGCGCGTCGGGTCCCTCGACCGGCCAGATACGGGTGGCGTTGGGAAAGATCGACAGCAGCTCGTTGCGCCAGCCGTAGTGGCGCACCATCACCCAGCGCTCGGAGCCGCTGCTCGACCGCGCGGCAAGATCGCTGGCCCGCGCCTGCAGGTTCGAGGAGTTGAACTTGAAGTAGGGCGGCCAGCCCCAGCCGGTATCCTCGTTGCGGTAGATCATCGGGCCGCCATCGGCCCGGAAGGTCTGGATGAAGAAGACATCGCGGTTCTGCGGCGCCGCAGCGGCCCCCGCATCCGGCCCGGCCCAGAAGATCGCGTTGTTGCCGAAATCGACGCGCTTTTCATAGGTGTCGGTGATGCGCACCACGTCGTGCTGCGGCAGCGTGTAGTGCAGGAAAGCCCCGACAAGGCCCCAGAAGACGATGATCGCCACCCATTTCAAGATGCGCATGGCGCCCCCTTTCGCTGCCGCCCCCGGCCTTGCCGACCCGGGCGGCCTTCCCCGTTCGTCCATCCCGCGCGGGCCCGGCTGGCCGCGCCGACGCCCCGGCGCCGCGCCGGGGCGTTTCGGCACAGCTAGGGCCGGCGCGCCTCAGGTGAAGCGGTTGTCGCGCGGAAAGCCGCGCGGCGCCATGCGCCCGGCGCTGGCCCGCTTGCCCCGCCATTCGTCCAGCGCGGTTTCGGTGCGCGTGCGCCCGGCCGGGTCCTGCCAGCTCAGCCCCTCGGCCAGGGTGAAGGTGCGCGCGTCCGACAGGCCGCCGTCCTTGTATTTCTGCAGCCGAACGCCCTTGCCGCGCGCCATCTCCGGCAACTCGTCGACGCCGAAGACCAGCACCTTGCGGTTCTCGCCCACGACGGCGACGGCGTCGCCCTCGACCGGGGTGCAGACGCGGGCGCGCGTCTCGCCGCGCACGTTCAGCACCTGCTTGCCGCTGCGGGTCTGGGCGACCACCTCGTCCTCGGGGACGATGAAGCCGTCGCCGGCGCTGGAGGCGACCAGCAGCTTGCGCCCGGGCCGGTGGATGAAAAGGTCCACGATCTCGGCCTCGTTGGGCAGATCGACCATCAGGCGCAGCGGCTCGCCCATGCCCCGCCCGCCGGGCAGGTTGGCGCAGCCCACGGTGTAGAACCGCCCGTTCGAGCCGAAGACCAGCAGGCGGTCGGTCGTCTCGGCGTGGAAGATGAAGCGCGGCCCGTCGCCGTCCTTGAACTTCAACTCGCGGTTCAGGTCGATATGGCCGGTCATGGCGCGGATCCAGCCCATCTGCGAGCAGACGACGGTGATCGGCTCGCGCTCGATCATCGCCTCCAGCGGCACGTCCTCGACCTCGCCGGCCTCGGCGAAGGTGGTCCGGCGCGCGCCGCCGGCGTAATCCTTGCCGAAGGCCTTGCGCGTTTCCTTCAGCTGCGCCGCGACGCTGTCCCACTGCAGCGCCTCGCTGTCCAGAAGATCCTCCAGGCCCGCGCGCTCCTCCATCAGGCGGTCGCGCTCGGCCACAAGCTCCATCTCTTCGAGCTTGCGCAGGCTGCGCAGGCGCATGTTGAGGATCGCCTCGGCCTGCACCTCGGTCAGCCCCTCGGCGGGACCCGGCGCGGGCGGGACGTAATCGGCCTCGGAGGTGGCGCGGGTGAAGTCGCGGCCCCAATCCTCGCGCATCAGCGCCGCCTTGGGCGCCTCGTCGTAGCGGATGATGTCGATCACGCGGTCGAGGTTCAGGAAGGCGACGATCAGCCCCTCCAGCACCTCCAGCCGGTGATCGATCTTGCCCAACCGGAAGCGGCTGCGGCGCTGCAGCACCTCGCGCCGGTGGTCGAGGAAGGCGCGCAGCACCTCCTTCAGCGAGCAGACCTTGGGCGTCACCCCGTCGATCAGCACGTTCATGTTCAGGCTGAACCGCACCTCCAGGTCGGTGTTGCGGTAGAGCATGGACATCAACACGTCCGGATCGACGTTCTTCGAGCGCGGCTCCAGCACCAGGCGCACGTCGTCGGCGCTTTCGTCGCGCACGTCGGCCAGCAGCGGCACTTTCTTGGTCTGGATGACCTCGGCGATCTTCTCGATCAGCTTGGACTTCTGGACCTGGTAGGGGATCTCCGTCACGACGATCTGCCACTGGCCGCGGCCCAGGTCCTCGATCCCGTAGCGGCAGCGCAGGCGGAAGGCGCCGCGCCCGGTGCG
>JBPEXR010000282.1:0-2255 GCA_052031355.1 Paracoccaceae bacterium | reverse complement strand
GACAGCACCAGCGACTGGAAGGCCGCCAGCCCCGGCAGGGGCTTCAGCAGGAACTCATCGGCACCGGCCGACAGCGCCGCCGCCTGGCCCGCGCTGTCGCCGCTGCAGGCAAGAACCGCGTAGGGCCGGGGCGTGGCCGTCGCAAGCTCCGCCACCAGCGCGGTGCCGCAGCCGTCGGGCAACCCCAGGTCGATGATCGCCACGCAGGGGCGATAGACCTGCAAGTGCCGCCGCGCCGCCTGCAGCGAATCGGCCCGCCGCAGCCGCGCGCCGCTTTGCAGACTCAGGAGGCGCAGCCCCTCGCAGGCGAAGCGGCTGTCCTCGACCAGCAGGATCGTTAATCCCAGCAGGGGTTTTCGCGCCGTGGGGCTGTGGGTCAGGGTGAAGATGTCGCTGCTCATGGGCTGTCCTTGTCCGCTGGGGCGCGCCCGCGTTCCGCCAGGTGCGCCGATGCCCGGCCCGATGCCGTCGGGGCAGAGCGTGACGGGTCAGGGTGAATGCCGCGTTAACGGCCCTGCGTCACCGCGCCCCGATTGCCCCGCCGCGCCAGCCGGGCCATAAAGCGCCAGCACATGAAGGAGAGTGACATGATCGGCCGTCTCAACCACGTCGCCATTGCCGTTCCCGACCTCGAAGCCGCCGCCGCCCAGTACCGCGGCGCGCTGGGCGCCAAGGTCGGCGCCCCCCAGCCCGAGCCGGACCACGGCGTCACGGTCGTCTTCATCGAATTGCCCAACACCAAGGTCGAGCTGCTGCACCCGCTGGGCGAGGACAGCCCGATCGCCGGCTTCCTGCAGAAGAACCCCGCCGGCGGCATCCACCACATCTGCTACGAGGTGGAGGACATCCGCGCCGCCCGCGACCGGCTGATCGACAGCGGCGCGCGGGTGCTGGGCGACGGCGAGCCGAAGATCGGCGCCCACGGCAAACCGGTGCTGTTCCTGCACCCGAAGGATTTCAACGGCTGCCTCGTCGAGCTCGAGGAAGTCTGACGCAGCGGCCCGGGAAAGGCGCAGCCCATGTCCATCACATCCGCCCTCGTTCTCTACGCGGTGCTCTGGTTCCTCACCTTCCTGGTGGTCATCCCGATCCGGTTGACCACGCAGGGCGATGCCGGCCGGGTCGAGCCCGGAACCCACGCCGGCGCGCCGGAGGTGCACAACCTGCGCCGCAAGGCGCTGATCACCACGGCGGTGGCGGCGCTGCTCTGGGCGGTGATCGCGGGGGTCATCGTCTCCGGCGCGGTGGGGATCCGCGACATCGACATCTTCAACCGGATGGGCGCTGACGGAAGGTATTGACCAGGTGGGTGAAGCTGGCCGCGCCCAGGATCGGCACGGCGAGGTTCAGCACCGGCACCGTCAGCGGCACCGCCACCAGCACCCCGGCCAGCCAGATCTTGCCCGCGTGCCGGCGCCGCAGCGCCCGGGCGGCGGTGGCATCCATGCGGCGCAGGGCGGCGAGTTGAAAGTACTCGCGCCCCAGCAGGAACCCGTTCAGCCCCCAGAAGATCAGCGGCGCGAAGGGCGCGAAGACCAGGTAGAGCACCAGCGCCAGCAGGTTCGCGGCGATCAGCACACCCAGAAAGTTCACCCCGTCGCGCAGGCTGTCGCCCCAGCCGGGCGGCGTCGCCGGGGGCAGGTGCGGGTAGTGCCGCGCCTCCACCGCCTCGGCCACCTCCTCGAGGAACAGCGAGGTGACGGCGGTGGCGATGGGGATCATCAGCACCGCCGAGAGCAGCAGCATCACCAGGAGCGATCCCCAGCTCAGCAGATCGTCCAGCCAGTCCACCGGGCCCAGGAGCGGCAGCACCGTCTCCGGGCCCAGCGCCCAGTGCAGCAGCCACAGCAGCCCGGCGAAGACCGCCGCCAGCAGGGCCAGGCTCGCGCCCAGCCCCTTCAGCAGCACCCGGCGGAACCGCGGGTCGCCGAACTGGCCCAGCGCCAGGGCGATGCTGCGCAGGATCACGCGCGCACCCAGGTGGCGACGCGGCTCAGCGCGGGGCGCGGCCGCTCGGGCGGGGCGGCGCCCTCGGTTCCCAGGTGCACGAAGCCCACGACGCGCTCCTGCGGCTCGAGGCCCAGCCCCTCGTCGACGAAGCCGCGGTCATGCGCGGGCCAGCCGGTCAGCCAGTTCGCCCCCCAGCCCGCCGCCAGCGCGGCGGCCAGCAGGCCGTAGCAGGCCGCGCCGGCGGAATAGGTCTGCTCGATCCGCGGGATCTTCGGCACGTCCTGGGGCGATTCGATCACCGCCAC
>JBPEXR010000281.1:0-2419 GCA_052031355.1 Paracoccaceae bacterium | reverse complement strand
GCGGGCTCCTGCGGCACGGCGGTGCACCGGCGCAGCCCGGTGCTGGTCAGCGACCTGGCCGAGGATCCGCTTTGGGCAGAGTTCCGCGCCCTGGCCCTGCCCCTCGGGCTGCGCGCCTGCTGGTCGCACCCCATCCTGGGCACCGGGCGGCACGTCCTGGGCACCTTCGCGATCTACAGCCACACCCCCGGCCTGCCCGGCCCGCGGGAGGATGGCTTCCTGGAGCTGGTCGCCCGCATCACCGCCCTGATCTTCGAGCGATACGCCGCGCAGGAGGAACTGCTGGAGCAGCGCCGCCTGCTGGAGGCGCTGAACAAGACGGGCGCCGGCGTCGCCGCCCAGCTGGAGCACGAGGCGCTGGTGCAGATGGTCACCGACGCGGGCGTCGAGCTGACCGGCGCAGCTTTCGGCGCCTTCTTTCACAACAACGTCGATGCCAACGGCGAAAGCTACATGCTCTACACCCTCTCGGGGGTCGAGCCGGAGGCCTTCAGCCGCTTCCCCATGCCGCGCAACACCAAGGTCTTCGCTCCGACCTTCGCCGGCGAGGGCGTGGTGCGTTCGGCCGATATCACCACCGATCCGCGTTATGGCCAGAACGCGCCGCACCACGGCATGCCGGAGGGGCATCTGCCGGTGCGCAGCTACCTGGCGGTGCCCGTGGTCGCGCGCTCGGGCGAGGTGCTGGGCGGGCTATTCTTCGGCCACCCCGAGCCTGCCCGCTTCACCGAGCACCACGAGCGGCTGATGGAAGGGCTTGCGGGCCAGGCCTCGATCGCCATCGACAACGCGCGCCTCTACCAGGCCGCCCAGCGCGAGATCGTCGTGCGGCGCGAGGCCGAGGCGCAGCTTCAGCAAACCAAGGAACAGCTGGAACACGCGCAGGAGCGCAACGAGCTGGCCCTCGCCGCGGGCGCCATCTTGGGCACCTGGATCTGGCATGTGCCGACCGACACGATCACCGCGGACGAACGCTTTGCCCGCGCCTTCGGCCTGGACCCCGCGCGCTGCCACGCGGGCATGCCCATCGCCGAGGCCGCGGCTTCGATCCACCCGGACGACTGGCCCCATGTCGAGAAGCTGATCGAGAAGGCGGTGCGCGAGGGCGGCGCCTACCGGGCCGAGTACCGCACCCGCCATGCAGACGGCGAATACCGCTGGGTCGAGGCGAACGGCCATTGCGAGCTGGACGAGAACGGCCAGGCGTTGCGTTTCCCCGGCGTGCTGATCGACATCGAGCAACGCCGCCGGATCGAGCATGACCTCAAGCGCCGCGAGGCGGACCTGGCGCTGCTGCTGGACGCCACCGCCGACGGCTTCTACGCGGTCGACACCGAGGGTTACACCACCCGCTGCAACGCCGCCTTCCTGCGCATGCTGGGCTTCGAGAGCGAAGCCGAGGTCGTCGGCAAGCGCCTGCACGAGATGATCCACCATTCGCACGCCGACGGCACCCACTACCCGCGCGAGGAATGCCCGATCTACCGCGTCGCCGCCACCGGCGAGACCGCGCATGTGGACGACGAGGTCTTTTTCCGCCGCGACGGCACGCCCTTCCCGGTGGAATACTGGGTGCGCCCGGTGATCTGGCAGGGCCAGCTTCAGGGCGCGGTCTGCAACATCCTGGACATCAGCGAGCGCAAGGAGGCCGAAGAGGCGCGCCAGCTGCTGCTGCGCGAGTTGAACCACCGGGTGAAGAACCTCTTCTCGATCACCTCCGGGATGATCAAGATGACCGCCCGCCACGCGCGCGACGTCGAGGAGTTCGCCGAGGCCCTCAGCGGCCGCGTCATGGCGCTGGCCCGCGCGCACGAGCTGATCAGCAGTTCCATCTCCATGCGCGGCGGCGATGGCGCCCCGGGCCGGCTGGAGGACCTGCTGCGCGTCGTCATGAAGCCGCACCTGGACACTGGCGCGGCGCTCTCGCTTTCCGGCCCCGAGGTGGAGCTTGGCCCCAGCGCCACCACCGGCTTCGCGCTGATCCTGCACGAGCTGGCGACAAATGCGGCCAAGTACGGCGCGCTCTCGGCGGCCGAGGGGCGCATCAGCGTCAACTGGGCCATCGAAGAGGGCAAGCTGCGGCTCGACTGGTGCGAGGCCGGCGGTCCGGCGATCGACGCCCCGCCCGAGGCGCGCGGCTTCGGCAGCCTGCTGGCCCGGCACAGCGCCACCGGGCAGCTTGGCGGCTCGATCGACTATGACTGGCACCCGGAGGGCCTGCGCCTGACCCTCACCGCCGCGCTGGAGCGCCTTGCCCAATGAGCGGCGCCGGCGCGCCCTCGCCCGCCCCGCGGGTGCTGATCGTCGAGGACGAGCCCTTCATCGCCCTCGACCTCGCCATCGGGGTGGAGGATGCCGGCGGCGTGCCCGTGGGCCCCGCCTCCACCGTCGCCGAGGCGCTGGAGCTGATTGCAAAGAC
>JBPEXR010000280.1:0-14183 GCA_052031355.1 Paracoccaceae bacterium | reverse complement strand
CGCATCGCGGTAGAACATCGAGGAGGCAAGATAGCTGGCCAGCGAGGGCGTGCGCGGCAGCGCCCTGACCGTGCGGCCCAGCGCCGCCAGCGCCTGGCGCGCGGCGCCCGGCGGGGTGAAGACGGGCTTCGGGTCCCGCACCCAGGCGAAGAAGGGGATCATGAAGACGACGTACCAGATGGCCGTCAGCGGCCCGACGATGCGGGTGCCCTCGCGCTGTTCGGCATCCAGGCCGAAGATCGGCTCCAGCCCCACCAGTGTGCGCCCGGTCTCGGCGCTTTCGGCGAAGAAGACCAGCATCACCACCAGCGACAGCAGCCCGCCGAGGTAGCCGAAGGCCCAGCCGTCGCCGGAAATGCGCCCGATCTGCGCCCGGTCGCCCAGCCCCGGCAGCAGGGCGTTGGTGAAGATGGTCGCGAACTCCATCCCGATCAGCCCGACCGCGAAGAAGCCCAGCGTGATGTAGATGTCGAACTCCTGCGGCGAGGTCCACCAAAGCCCCAGCGAGCCCACGACGTAGAGGGCCGAGAAGACGTAGATGAAGCCCATCCGCTGGCCGGAGTTGTCGGCCAGCGCCCCCAGCACCGGGGCCAGCAGCGCGATGATGAGGCCGGCGGCGCCGATGCCCAGCCCCCAGGCCGTCTGCGCGGCCGAGCCGTCCTGCATCAGCTCGTTCACGTAGGGCCCGAAAACGAAGGTCAGCAGCAGCGTGTTGTAAGGCTGGCTGGCCCAGTCGAAGAAATACCACCCCCAGATGCGCTTGCGCGTCGGGACGGTGCTGTCTGTCTGGGCCATGTGGGGTTCGCGCCTGTCTCGCTTCTTTGCCTCATTAGACAGAAGCGCCCGGGGCAGACAAAGGAATTTCTGGGGGCAGCCTTAATTTTGCATCGGCGGCCATGGCCGCGCGGCCTCGGAGGCGATCCATTTCAGCGCCCAGTCGGGCGCCTCGGGCGGCGGGCCGGCGTGCCCCATTTCCTGCGCCACCCGCGGCGGCGGCACGATCCCCTCGGCCGAGGTGATCGCCACGCGGTAAAGGGCGTGCGTCGCGCATTCGCCGTCGCGGCGGAAGAAGGCTTGCTCGATGTAGATGAACCGCTCGTCCCAGAACAGCATGCGGCTGCGCAGGGTGACCTTGTGGAACACCCGGATGCGGCGGCGGTAGCGCACGGTGACGCCGGCCATGGTCAGCCCCCAGCCGTTGCGGCGCAGGCAGGGCCACAGCCCGGTGCGAAAGACCAGCGGGATGCGCCCCAGGTCCAGCAGCGTCAGGGTGCGGCCGTTGTTCAGCTCCAGCGCGAAGTCGAGGTCCCAGGGCCAGCAGCGGTGGGTCGAGACATGCTCGCCCGACAGCCCCAGCGGGGCGGCGTGGCGGTACAGCCAGATCTCCTTGGCCATGCGGACGAACGGGTACATCGGCGCCTCCTCACTGCCCCGCTTGGGTGGCAAGGCGCGGCCCGGCGGTCAACCGGAACGCCACGGCAGCAATCTTGCCACCGGCGCGCGGGGTGGTTACCTCTGTCCCCGGCCAAGTGAAAGGACGCCCATGCAATCGCTCTTCCAGATCCTGATGCTGATCCTCGACATCGCGTGGTTCTTCATCATCGCGCATGTGATCATGAGCTGGCTGATCAACTTCCAGGTGCTGAACCTGCACCAGCAGTTCGTCGCGCAGATCTGGTACGGGCTGAACCGCCTGCTGGAGCCTGTCTACCAGCCGATCCGCCGCATCCTGCCGCCGATGGGCGGGCTGGACCTGGCGCCGCTGGTGGCGCTGGTGGGGGTCTACGCGCTGCGCATCATCCTGGCGAACAACGCGGCGGCCTTCTACTAGCGCCTCGGGCCAGGCCACGGCCGCCCGGCCAGACACCCCGGCACGCGGCGTCATATCGCCGCCCGGGCCCCGCGGTGCCGCGCCGGGGGTGTTTACCGAATCTTCATCCGTGTAGACTCGGCTTCGAGCAGTTTTCAGACAATCGGCAGGATCCCATGGACGGCGCCGCCCCGCTTTTGCGCGACATATTCGGTTTCGACGCCTTCCGCCCCGGGCAGGAGGAGATCGTGCGCGCCGTGGCCGAGGGCCGCAACGTGCTGGCGATCATGCCCACCGGCGGCGGCAAGTCGCTGTGCTACCAGCTGCCGGCGCTGCTGCGCGAGGGGGTGACGGTGGTCATCTCGCCGCTGATCGCGCTGATGCGCGACCAGGTGCGCGGGCTGCGCGAGGCGGGCGTTGCCGCCGGGGCGCTGACCTCCGGCAACACGCCGGAGGAGACCGAGGAGGTCTGGCAACAGCTCGAATCCGGGGCGCTGAAGCTGCTTTACATGGCGCCCGAACGCCTGGCCGCCTCCGGCACCGAGGGCATGCTGCGCCGCGTCGGCGTCAGCCTGATCGCGGTGGACGAGGCGCATTGCGTCAGCCAGTGGGGCCATGACTTCCGCCCCGACTACCTGCGCATCGGCGCGCTGCGCCGCAGCCTGGGCGTGCCGCTGGCCGCCTTCACCGCCACCGCCGACGCCGAAACGCGGCAGGAGATCACCGAGAAGCTGTTCGACGGCGCCGCGCCCGAGATGTTCCTGCGCGGCTTCGACCGGCCCAACATCCACCTGGCCTTCGCCCCCAAGGACAGCCCGCGCCGCCAGATCCTGGACTTCGCCGCCGCCCGCAAGGGCCAGTGCGGCATCGTCTATTGCGGCACCCGCGCCAAGACCGAAAGCCTGGCCGCCGCCCTGCGCGAGGCCGGGCACAGCGCCTGCCACTACCACGGCGGGATGGAGGCCGAGGACCGCCGCATCGTCGAGACGCGCTTCTCGCGCGAGGACGGGCTGATCGTCGTGGCCACCGTCGCCTTCGGCATGGGCGTCGACAAGCCCGACATCCGCTGGGTGGCCCACGCCGATCTGCCCAAGTCGATCGAGGCCTATTACCAGGAGATCGGCCGCGCCGGCCGCGACGGCGCCGAGGCGGAAACGCTGACCCTCTACGGCCCCGACGACATCCGCCTGCGCCGTGCCCAGATCGACGAGGGCCTCGCCCCGCCAGAGCGGCGCAGCGCCGATCACGCGCGGCTCAACGCCCTTCTGGGGCTGGCCGAGGCGCTGGAATGCCGCCGCGCCACCTTGCTGCGCTACTTCGGCGAGACGGAGGTGAGCTGCGGCAAATGCGATCTGTGCGACAGCCCGCCGGAGGTCTTCGACGGCACCGAGGCGGTGCGCAAGGCGCTGTCGGCGGCGCTGCGCACCGGCGAAAGCTTCGGCGCCGGGCACCTCATCGACATCCTGACCGGCAACGAGACCGAGAAGGTGCGCCAGCGCGGCCATGACGGGCTGCCCACCTTCGGCGTCGGGCGGGACCTTTCGCGCCCGCAATGGCAGGCGGTCTTCCGGCAGATGATGGGGCGCGACCTGCTGCGCCCCGATGCCGCCCGCCACGGCGCGCTGGTGATGACCGAGGCCGCGCGCCCGGTGCTGCGCGGCGAGGCGCGCGTAGAGCTGCGCCGCGACACCATCCAGTCCGCCAAGCGCCGCCCCGCCGTGCGCGCCATGGTGGCCGAGGAGGACGCGCCGCTGCTCTCGGCCCTCAAGGCCAAGCGCCGCGCCCTGGCCGAGGAGGCCGGCGTGCCCGCCTACATCATCTTCAACGACCGCACCCTGATCGAGATGGCCGAGACGCGCCCCGAGAGCCTCGACGCCATGGCCCGCATCGGCGGCGTCGGCGCCAAGAAGCTGGAACGCTACGGCGAGGCTTTCCTGTCGGTCATCACCGGCGCCGAAGCCGCGCCCATGCACCCCAGTCGGCGGCGCCTGGCGGGGCGCGAGGCCGGCAGCCTCTACGACCGGCTCTTGGAGGTGCAGGCCGACCTGGCACGCGGCGAGACGGGGACCGACAAGCCGCTTTCCTGCTCGGCCTCGCTGCTGGCCAAGATCGCCGCCCAGCGCCCCGAGGACCCGGCCACGCTGCAGCGCCTGCTGGGCGAGCGCCGCGCCGAACGCTTCGGCGCCGCCTTTCTGGACGTTCTGCGCGCCGCGGGCTAAATCCCTGCGGAATGGCGCGCGCGGCAGCCCCGCGGCGCGCCGCGCGACGTGACGAGGCAGGAAAGGGCTGGCCATGTTGGTGGTGATCTCCCCGGCGAAGCGGCTGGACTGGGACCCGCGTCCCGAGGTGCCGCAAAGCACCCCGCAAATGCAGGCCGAGGCGATCCGCCTGGCGCGCACCGCCCGCAACCTGACCCTGCGCGATCTGCGCGGGCTGATGGACCTGTCGCCGGACCTTGCGCGCCTCAACCGCGACCGGTTCCGCGCCTTCGCCGAGGACCCCGCCCCAGAGGAGACGCGCCCCGCCGCCTGGGCCTTCGCCGGCGACACCTACCAGGGGCTTGAAGCGGCCTCCCTGTCGCCGGAGGAGGTGGATTGGGCGCAGGACCACCTGCGCATCCTGTCGGGCCTCTATGGCCTGCTGCGGCCGCGCGACGCGATCCAGCCCTACCGGCTGGAGATGGGCAGCCGCCTGAAGACCCGCCGCGGCGGCAATCTGTACGATTTCTGGCGCGACAGCCTGGCCAGGGCGCTGAACGCCCAGGCGCAGGAGCTGGGCACCGGCGTGCTGGTGAACTGCGCCAGCCAGGAATACTTTGGCGCCGTGGCCCCCGCCGCCCTGAAACTGCGCGTGGTGACACCGCAGTTCATGGAGGTGAAGAACGGCGCGCCCAAGGTCGTGTCCTTCTTTGCCAAGCGCGCCCGCGGCGCCATGGCGCGCTACATCATCCAGCACCGGCTGACCGACCCCGAGGGGCTGCAGGATTTCGACGCCGGCGGCTACGCCTACCGGCCCGACCTGTCCCAGCCCGATCAACCCGTCTTCACCCGCGAGGCCGAGGCCCAATGACCCGCACCCCCACCGACCCTGTCGCCCTGACCGCGGACCTTGTCCGCTGCCCCTCCGTCACCCCCGCCGAGGGCGGCGCGCTGGACCTGCTGGAGGCGCGCCTCGCCGAGGGCGGCTTTGCCTGCACCCGCGTGCGGCGCGGCGGCATCGACAACCTGTTCGCGCGCTGGGGCGAGAAGGGCGCGGCGCGCAGCTTCGGCTTCAACGGCCACACCGACGTGGTGCCCGTGGGCAACCCGGACGACTGGACGCATGATCCCTTCGGCGCCGAGATCGTGGACGGCACCCTCTACGGGCGCGGCGCCACCGACATGAAGTCGGGCGTCGCCGCCTTCGCCGCCGCGGCGCTGGACTTCGTGGCCGAGACACCCCCCGAGGGCGCGGTGATCCTGGCGATCACCGGGGACGAGGAAGGCGACGCGGTGGACGGCACGCGCGCGCTGCTCGACTGGATGGAGGCGGAAGGCGAGGCGATGTCCGCCTGCCTGGTGGGCGAGCCGACCTGCCCCGAAACGATGGGCGAGATGATGAAGATCGGCCGCCGCGGCTCGCTGTCGGCCTGGTTCACGGTGACCGGCACCCAGGGCCATTCCGCCTATCCGCACCGGGCGCGCAACCCGCTGCCCGCGCTGGCCCGGCTGATCGACCGCCTCGCCAGCCGCGAGCTGGACCAGGGCACCGCGCATTTCGACCCCTCGACCCTGGCGGTGGTGACCATCGACACCGGCAACCCGGCGACGAACGTGATCCCCGCCCAGGCGCGCGCGACGGTGAACATCCGCTACAACGATCTGCACAGCGGCGAGACGCTCTCTGCCATGCTGCGCGACGAGGCGGCGGAGGTGGCCGAGGCCTTCGGCGTGAAGATCGACACCCGGATCAAGAACAGCGGCGAGGCCTTCCTGACCCCGCCCGGCGCGCTGTCGGACCTGGTGTCCCGGGCGGTGGCGGCGGAAACCGGCGTCACGCCGGTGCTCTCGACCTCCGGCGGCACCTCGGACGCGCGTTTCGTCAAGGACCATTGTCCGGTGGTGGAGTTCGGCCTCGTCGGGCGCACCATGCACCAGGTCGACGAATGCGTGCCGGTGGAGCAGATCACCCAGCTGAAGGCGATCTACCGTCGCATCCTGGGGGATTACTTCGCCTGAAGCGCGCGGGGGGCACGGGGCGCGCGGGGGGCACCGGGCGCACGGGGCGAACGGGCGCACACGGGGCGAACGGGGCGCATGGGGCGCATGGGTCGCAGGCTTGACCGCCCGCGCGGCGGCGCCACCATTTGCCCATGACCTTGACGCGCCGCCATGATAGGCCCGCCCCATGAGCAAGCTCCCCACCAAGGACGAGATCCTGCAATGGATCTCGGCCAACCCGACCCAGAGCGCCAAGCGCGACATCGCCAAGGCTTTCGGCATCAAGGGCGCCGCCCGCATCGACCTGAAGCGCCTGCTGAAGGAGCTTGAGGCCGAGGGCCACCTGCAGAAGCGCAAGAAGACCTACCGCGACCCCGAAAGCCTGCCGCCGGTCAGCGTGCTGCAGGTGCAGGCGCCGAACGTCGACGGCGATCTCTTCGCCCGGCCGCTGGAATGGCACGGCGAGGGGGTGGAGCCGATCGTGCTGCTGATCACCCGCGCCTCGGACCCCGCGCTGGGCGAGGGCGACCGCATCCTGGCGCGGCTGACGGCGGTTCACGCCAGCGACCACAACTACGAAGCGCGGCTGATCCGCCGCATCGGCACCAACCCCAAGAAGGTTCTGGGCGTCTTCCGCGCCGGGGCCGAGGGCGGGCGCATCGTGCCCATCGACAAGGGCACCGACCGCGAATGGATCGTCGCGCCGGAGGCCACGGGCGGCGCCCAGGACGGCGAGTTGGTGGAGGCCGAACAGGCCGGCCCCAAGGGCCGCATGGGCCTGCCGCGCGCCCGGGTGGTGGACCGCCTGGGCGATCCTTCCGCGCCCAAGGCCGTCTCGCTGATCGCCATCCACCAGCACGGCATCCCCGACGATTTCCCCGACGAGGTGGTGGCCGAGGCCGACCGCCAGAAGCCCGCCGGCCTCAAGGGCCGCGAGGATCTGCGCGATCTGCCGCTGGTGACGATCGACCCGGCCGATGCGCGCGATCACGACGACGCGGTCTGGGCGCACGCGGACGACGATCCGAAGAACCCCGGCGGCCATGTCCTGTGGGTCGCCATCGCCGATGTCGCCCATTACGTCCGCCCCGGCAGCGCCCTGGACGAAGAGGCGCGCAAGCGCGGCAACTCCAGCTACTTCCCCGACCGCGTGGTGCCGATGCTGCCGGACCGCCTGTCGGGCGATCTGTGCTCGCTGCACGAGGGCGTGCCGCGGGCCTGCATCGCCGTGCGCATGCGCATCGACGCCGAGGGGAACAAGATCGGCCATCGCTTCGTGCGCGGGCTGATGCGCTCGGCCGCCTCGCTGACCTACGGGCAGGCGCAGGCGGCGCAGGATGGTAACCCGGACGACAAGACCGGCCCCCTGGTGGAGGAGGTGATCGCCCCCCTCTACGCCGCCTATGCCGCCCTGCGCGCCGCCCGCGAACGGCGCCAGCCGCTGGCGCTCGACCTGCCCGAGCGGCGGATCGAGCTGAGCCCCGAGGGCAAGGTCGCCTCCGTCAACT
This sequence comes from Paracoccaceae bacterium, assembly GCA_052031355.1. GTDB lineage: Bacteria > Pseudomonadota > Alphaproteobacteria > Rhodobacterales > Rhodobacteraceae > JBPEXR01. The sequence goes on along the minus strand of JBPEXR010000280.1, from coordinate 6,666 downwards.
TCGCCGAACGGCTGGATGCGCACCGGCTGATCGAGGAGTTCATGGTCCTGGCCAACGTCGCCGCGGCCGAGGAGCTTTCGGCCCGCAAGCAACCGCTGCTTTACCGCGTCCACGAAGAGCCGCCGGCCGACAAGCTGGACAGCCTGCGCGACACCGCCGCGGCCTCGGGCTTCACGCTGGCCAAGGGGCAGGTGCTGAAGACCGCGCATCTCAACCGCTTGCTGGACCAGGCGGCGGGCAGCGACGCGGCGGAACTGATCAACCTCTCCACCCTGCGGGCGATGACGCAGGCCTATTACAGCCCGCAGAACTTCGGCCACTTCGGCCTGGCGCTGCGCAGTTACGCGCATTTCACCTCGCCGATCCGGCGCTACGCGGACCTTGTGGTGCACCGCGGGCTGATCGCCGCGCATGGCTGGGGCAAGGACGGGCTGACCGAGGCCGAGATCGAGCGGCTGGAGCAGACGGCCGAGCATATCTCGGACACCGAGCGCCGCTCGATGATGGCCGAGCGCGACACCACCGACCGCTACCTCGCCGCCTACCTGTCGGACCGCGTCGGCGCCGAGGTGACCGGCCGCGTGAGCGGCATCGCCCGGTTCGGCGCCTTCGTAAAGCTGGACGAGACCGGCGCCGACGGGCTGATCCCGATGCGCGCTCTGGGGCGCGAGTACTTCCACTTCGACCCCGAGGCGGGCACGCTGATGGGCGCCGACACCGGCATGACCATTGGCCTGGGCCAGCGCGTCACCGTGCGCCTGGCGGAGGTGACCCCGGTGACCGGCGGCATCGCGCTGGAGCTTGTGGCCCTGGAGGGCGAGACCGTCCGCGGCGGCGCCCCGGCAAACCGGCGCGGCGGGCCCAAGGGCCGCGGCAAGGGCGGGCCCAAGAAGGGCAGCCCCAAGCGCAAGCAGGCGGCGGCGAAGAAGAAGGCGGTGAAGACGGCGCGCAAGGTCGAACGCAAGCGCCGCGCGCGCTGACCCTTTCCCCCGCCGGGGCAGCGCGGGCGCGCCCATGCGCGAAACCCCGCACATATGGGGCGGCGCCGCAGATGCCGGTTGCACGGTGGCGCCGTTCCACTAGCCTTCTTGCAAAACCACGAGCCGAGCAGGTGATCCATGCGCGCAACGTTCCGCACCCTGGCCAACCGGGCCCGGGCGGGCGCGGCCACCCTGGCCGCCACCGCCGCCACCCTTCCGGGGCTGCTGGCCCCGCCGGGGGCGCTGGCCCTTCCCGCCGCGGCGGCGCTGTTCGCCACCGGCGCCCAGGCCGCGACCCCGGCCGATCCCGCCCGTTCGCTGCGGCCCCAGGGGCGCCCGGCAGACGCCGCGCCCCGCGCCGCCGCACCGGCGGCCGAACGTGTGCAGCTGGCCGCGATGCGCGGGCCGCAGGTCACCTCCCCCCGCCCACAGCTGCGCCCCGAGGGCGCGCCCGGCGCCGCCCGGCTGATCCAGGCCGCCGCCCCGCGCGACAGCGCCAAGGACCAGGGCCTGCAACGCTGGATCGCCGGTTTCCGTAACCGCGCCCTGCGCAACGGCATCTCCGCCGCCACCTTCGAGCGCGCTTTCGACGGCGTGCGCTACGACCCCGAGGTGATCCGCCGCGACCGCAACCAGTCCGAGTTCACCAAGACGATCTGGGAATACCTCGACCTGGCGGCATCGGACAGCCGGGTGCGCAACGGGCGCGAGGCGCTGCGCCGCTACGGCCGCACCCTCCAGGCGATCGAGCAGCACTTCGGCGTCGAGAAAGAGGTCGTCGCCGCGATCTGGGGCCTGGAATCGGCCTATGGCACCCGGCGCGGCGAGATGGACGTGGTGCAATCGCTGGCCACGCTCGCCTACGACGGGCGGCGCGGCAAGTTCTTCGAGGCGCAGCTGATCGACGCGCTGAAGATCCTGCAGAACGGCGACACCACGCCGCGGCAGATGACCGGGTCCTGGGCCGGGGCGATGGGGCATACGCAGTTCATCCCCTCCTCCTACCAGGCCTATGCGGTGGATTTCACCGGCGACGGGCGGCGCGACATCTGGTCGGACGATCCGACCGACGCGCTGGCCTCGACCGCCGCCTACCTGAAGCGCTTCGGCTGGGTGAAAGGCCAGCCTTGGGGCGTCGAGGTGCAGCTGCCGCGCGGCTTCGACTACACGCTGGCCAGCCGCAAGATCCGCAAGATGCCCTCGGACTGGGCGCAGCTGGGCGTGCGCGGCATGGACGGGCGCCCGGTGCCGGATTACGGCGCCGCCTCGCTGCTGCTGCCCGCGGGGGCGCGCGGTGCGGCCTTCCTGATCTTCAAGAACTTCTCGGTGATCGAGCGCTACAACATGGCCGATGCCTATGTGATCGGCGTCGGGCACCTGTCGGACCGGCTGAAGGGCGGCGGGCCGATCCGCGCCGACTGGCCGCGCGGCGACCGCGCCCTGACCTTCGCCGAGCGCAAGGAGCTGCAGCGCCGCCTGACCGCGGCGGGCTTCAACACCCAGGGCGTCGACGGGCGCATCGGGCCGCGCACCATCGCCGCGGTGCGCGCCTTCCAGCGCAGCATCGGCGCGGCGCCGGACGGCTACGCCTCGCTCGCCGTGTTGCAGCGGCTGCGATAGGGTCAACCCAAGGGCGAAGGGGCTTGGCGTGACGCGGCGGCACGCTAAGCTGCCGCCATGCCCAAGAAGCAAAGCCCCTACCGCCCCTTCACCCCGGACCCCGCGCAGATGGCCCTGGCCCCCGCGGTCTCCGGCAACGCGATCAACGGCCTGGGCGAGGCGGCCCCGCGCCCGCCGCGCGTCGTCTACTGGGCGCCCGACCCGGACAAGATCCCGCATGGCGCGATGCAGCGCTGGTTCTACTCGGTCAACCCGGACGCGCCGCCGCTGGTGGCCGAACGCGCCGCGCGGCAGGCGATCCTCGACGCCCCCCTGCCGGAGGTGACCGGCCCGCCCGCCCAGCGCGCGCCGGAGGATTGGACCGCCGCGCTGGAAGACTTCGTCGCCCAGGGCATCTGCGAAAAGACCGGCGTCGCGGAGATGGACCCGGCCTGGTGCTACGAGGGCTGCGAGGTGCCGCAAAGCCGCGTCATCGTCCTGGGCGTGCAGCACGATTACGGCCGTATCTCCCAGGCGCCGGAGGTCGAGGCCGGGGCCGAGGTGGTGCGCCAATACGGCCGCGCCGCCCATGCCGCCAAGCAGGTAACCGGCTGGCTGCGCCGCCAGGGCTGGGCGGCCGAGCCGGTGACAGGCCCGATGACCGGCGCCTTCACCCTGATCCCCCCGGCGCTGGCCTGCGGCTTCGGCGAGCTGGGCAAGCACGGCTCGATCATCGACCGCGACCTTGGCGCCTCCTTCCGCCTTTCGGCGGTGCTGACCGATGCGCCCTTCGCGCCGACGCCGCCCGCCGAGCACGGCATCGACGGCTTCTGCGCCTCCTGCCGGATCTGCGAGGATGCCTGCCCGCCCGAGGCGATCTTCCACGAAAAGCAGACGGTCCGCGGCACCCGCAAGTGGTACGTGGATTTCGACCGCTGCCTGCCGTTCTTCAACCAGACCCACGGCTGCGCGGTCTGCATCGCCGTCTGCCCCTGGTCGCGCCCCGGCGTGGGGCCGAACCTGGCCGCCAAGCTGGCGCGGCGGGCCGCGCGAAGCGAGCAGCCGGCCTAAGCGCAGCGGCGCGGCGCGCGCCCTAGCGGGGGCTGCGCTTGGCCAGGATGCGCTGCAGGGTGCGGCGGTGCATGTTCAGCCGCCGCGCGGTTTCCGAGACGTTGCGGTCGCACAGCTCGTAGACGCGCTGGATATGCTCCCAGCGCACGCGGTCCGCGCTCATCGGGTTCTCGGGCGGGGGCGGCAGGTCCTCGCCCGTGGCCAGCAGCGCGTTGGTGATATCCGCCGCATCCGCCGGCTTGCTGAGGTAATCGGTCGCGCCGATCTTCACCGCCGCCACCGCGGTGGCGATGGCGCCGTAGCCGGTCAGCACCACGATGCGCGCATCGGGGCGCTTTTCGCGCAGCACTTCCACCACGTCGAGGCCGTTGCCGTCCTCCAGCCGCAGGTCGATCACCGCGTAGGCCGGCGGGCGGGCGGTGGCGATGGCGCGCCCCGCCGCGACGGAGCCGGCGCATTCCACCGCGAAGCCGCGTTTCTCCATCGCCTTGGCGAGGCGGCGCAGGAAGGGTTCGTCGTCATCGACAAGCAACAGGGACGGATCGTCCCCAAGCTCCGGTGCGGCAGCGGCAGACATGGCCTATCCTTTCAGCACGGGCGTGTGCCCAAGGTGTAATCCGGGGCCCGCGGTCGGTCAAACCCGCGCGGCAACAGGCCGCAGCGGCGCGGGGCCCGCCCTGGGGCCCGCCCCGGAGCCTTTTCAGGCCGCGTCGAGGAAGCATTGCATCTTGTCGGCCAGCTCCTCCGGGCCGGTGTCGCGGCGGAAGAACTCCACCACCCCGTGGCCGGGCAGCGACAGGTAACTGAAGGTCGAATGATCGACGAGGTAATAGTCGCTGCCGTCGTCGTGCACCTTGGAATAGCCGCGGTAGGCGCGCACCGCCTCGCGCACCTGTTCGTCCGTGCCGGTCAGGCCGACCATGCGGGGGTGCATGTTGGCGGCGAAATCGCGCAGAACCTCGGGGGTGTCGCGCTTGGGATCGACGGTGATGAAGACGGGCGTCACCTCTTCGCCGCGCTCCTCCAGGACCTCGACCGCCTGGGCGTTGCGCGCCACGTCCATCGGGCAGATGTCGGGGCAGAAGGTATAGCCGAAGTAGATCAGCGCCGGCTCGTCCAGAACCTCGGCGCTGGTGACGGTCTGGCCCGCGGTGTTCACCAGCTCGAACGGGCCGCCGATGGCCCCGGCGCCGCCCGCCACGGCGCTGCTGCGGCATTGCGCGAACCGGTCGTCCCCGCCGCGCAGGGCGGTGTAGGTCAGCCCGCCCAGCAGCGCGGCGACGGCCAGGGCGGACAGGGCGGCGATTTGTGCGGTGCGGGTCATATTGTCTCCGGCGGCTGCGGCAGGCTTGGCGCGGGGGCGCCTCGCGGGCTACCTAGCAAGCAGGCATGGGCCGCGAAAGTGACAAAGGCGCACAGATGAGTGATCCCGCATTCGGCCTGCTGGCCGGCCAGAAGCGCAGCCACTGGATACGCCTGCGCACGATGATCCTGCTGCGCTGGGTGGCCATCGCCGGACAGCTGGCGGCCATCGTCGCGGCGCTGCGCCTGTTCGATCTGCGGCTGGAGCTGGGGCCTTGCCTGGCGGCGGTGGGCGCCTCGGTCATCGTCAACCTGCTGGCGATGTTCATCTACCCCGCCAACAAGCGCCTGTCGGAGGCCGAGAACTTCGCCATGATGTTCTTTGACATGGCGCAGCTGGGGGTGCTGCTTTACCTGACCGGGGGGCTGAACAACCCCTTTGCCATGCTGGTGCTGGGGCCGGTGACCGTCTCGGCCAGCGTGCTGACGCTGCGCTCGGTCCTGGGGCTGGCGGCGGCGGCGCTGGTCATGGTGACGGTGCTGGGCGAGCATCACATGCCGCTGCGCGCCGCAAACGGCACCGTGTTGCAGATGCCGGAGCTCTTCATCTTCGGCAACTGGATCGCCATCGTCAGCGCCATCTTTTTCCTCTCGGCCTACGCGCGCCGGGTGGCGGGCGAGATGCACGCCATGTCGGACGCGCTGGCCGCCACGCAGATGGCCCTTTCGCGCGAGCAGAAGCTGACCGACCTGGGCGGCGTGGTCGCCGCCGCCGCGCATGAGCTGGGCACCCCGCTGGCGACGATCAAGCTGGCCAGCGCCGAGCTGATGGAGGAGTTGCGCGGCCACCCGGAGCTGGGCGAGCTGGCCGAGGACGCGGCGCTGATCCGCGACCAGGCCGACCGCTGCCGCGACATCCTGCGCTCGATGGGCCGGGCCGGGAAGGACGATCTGCACATGCGGCAGGTCCCCCTCAGCGAGCTGGTGCGCGAGGCCGCCGAGCCGCACCAGGACCGCGGCAAGATCATCCGCATGGAGTATGACCCCCCCGAGGGCGAGCCCGCCCCGCCCGAGGTGCTGCGTCGCCCGGAGATCGTGCACGGGCTGCGCAACCTCATCCAGAACGCGGTGGATTTCGCCGAGGCGACCGTCTGGATCGAGATGATCTGGACACCGCGCCAGATCACCCTGCGCATCCTCGACGACGGGCCGGGCTTTCCCGCGCATCTGCTGGGCCGGCTGGGCGATCCCTTCATGAAGCGCCGCCGGTCGGAGCGCGGCCCCCGCCGCCCGGGCTACGAGGGCATGGGGCTGGGCCTCTTCATCGCCAAGACCCTGCTGGAACGCTCGGGCGCGGAGCTGAGCTTCGCCAACGGGCGCGACCCCTTCCTGACCGGCGAGGAAAGCGCCGACCGCGGCGGCGCGGTGGTCGAAGTGACCTGGCCGCGCCCCCGCATCGACAGCCGCCGCGGCGAGGCCTCGGCCCCGCTGGGCGAGAACCAGCCGTTCTTGCCTTGAGGGGGGGTGCTTTGACGCCGCGCCGGGCTACGGTAACGGTGAACCGGGCCAAGCTGGGAAACGACACGGGCGCTCGAACGCGGTGGTGAGGATGGCCTCCTGCGGGGAACCCCTCCCGACCGGCGAGGGAAGGACCGACCGCAGCGAGGCTTCCGAGGCGTTGTCGGGCCTGCGCGGTTTTACCTAGCCGACGTCG
>JBPEXR010000028.1:0-2533 GCA_052031355.1 Paracoccaceae bacterium | reverse complement strand
GGGCCGCCCGGCCGCCACGACGCCCCGGCTGCCACGCGGGGGGGCGGCTGGCGCTCGGGTCCGCCATGCGGTATGCCGCGCGCCGACCGCCGATCACCAAGCAAGGACGCCGCCCCGCGGGGCGGCGCGGGACGATGAGCCAAGACAGACACCCCTCGGGCGCGCCCTGGCGCAACTTCTACGGCCGCTTCAAGGGCAAGGGGCTGCGCGCCTCGCAGGAGGCCTACCTCGACGAGGACCTGGCCAAGCTCTCCCCCGGCCCGGTGGGCTGGGACGTGAACCCCGACCGCAAGCCGCTGGATCTCAAGGCCCGTTTCGGCGACGTCCCGCTGTGGCTGGAGGTCGGCTTTGGCGGCGGCGAGCACATGGTGCACCAGGCGCAGGCCAACCCCGGCGTCGGCTTCATCGGCTGCGAGCCCTACATCAACGGCGTCGCCATGCTGCTGGGCAAGATCCGCGATGCCGGCGCGCGCAACATCGCCGTGCACCCGGGCGACGTGCGCGACCTGTTCGACGTGCTGCCGGACGCCAGCATCGACCGGGCCTTCCTTCTCTACCCCGACCCCTGGCCGAAGAAACGCCACCACCGCCGCCGCTTCGTGATGCCCGAATACCTGGAGCCGCTGGCGCGGGTGATGAAACCGGGGGCGGAGTTCCGCGTGGCGACCGACATCCCCGACTACGTCCGCCAGACGCTGGAGCAGGTGCCGCGCCACGGCTTCACCTGGGCGGCCGAACGGGCCGAGGACTGGCGCCGCCCCTGGGGGGACTGGATCTCCACCCGCTACGAGCAGAAGGCCCTGCGCGAGGGGCGGCGACCGCATTACCTGACCTTCCACCGGGACGGCTGATCCGGGGGGCGGGCCGGGGCGCCCGGCGCCGCAGGCCGCGCCGCGGTGCATGGACCACGCCGCCGCAACGCGCTATCAGCAGGGCGAGCAGCGAGGGAGTACACGCATGTCCGGTCATGGCGCGCCGCAACCGATGATGTCCCGGGCCTCCGGGCCCCTGACGGGCACCGCCCGCGTACCTGGCGACAAGTCGATCTCGCACCGGGCGCTGATCCTGGGCGCGCTGGCGGTGGGCGAGACGCGCATCACCGGCCTGCTGGAGGGCGAGGACGTGCTGGCCACCGCAGCGGCGATGCGCGCCTTCGGGGCCGAGGTCACGGCCCTGGGCGGCGGCGCATGGAGCGTGCGCGGCGTCGGTGTCGGCGGCTTCGCCGAGCCGGGCCAGGTGATCGACTGCGGCAATTCGGGCACCGGGGTGCGGCTGATCATGGGCGCCATGGCGACCAGCCCGATCACCGCAACCTTCACGGGCGATGCCAGCCTCAACGGCCGGCCGATGGCGCGGGTGACCGACCCGCTGGCCCTTTTCGGCGCGCAGGCCTTCGGCCGCCAGGGCGGCCGGCTGCCGATGACGGTGCTGGGCGCGGCAGAGCCGGTGCCGGTGCGCTACCGCGTGCCCGTGCCCTCGGCGCAGGTGAAATCCGCGGTGCTTCTGGCGGGGCTGAACGCCCCGGGCGAGACCGTGGTGATCGAGGCCGAGGCGACGCGCGACCACACAGAGCGGATGCTGGCCGGCTTCGGCGCGCATATCGAGGTGGAGGAAACCGCCGAAGGCCGCGTCATCACCCTGACCGGCCAGCCGGAGCTGCGCCCGCAGGTGATCGAGGTCCCGCGCGATCCCTCCTCGGCGGCCTTCCCGGTCTGCGCTGCGCTGATCACCGAAGGCTCGGACGTGCTGGTGCCCAATATCGGCCTCAACCCGACCCGCGCCGGCCTCTTCGAGACGCTGCGCGAGATGGGCGCGAACCTCGAGTACGAGAACCTGCGCGAGGAGGGGGGCGAGCCGGTGGCCGACCTGCGCGCGCGCTACTCGCCCGACATGCAGGGCATCGACGTGCCGCCCGAACGGGCCGCCAGCATGATCGACGAATATCCCGTCCTGTCGGTCGTCGCGGCCAATGCCCGCGGCACCACCCGCATGACCGGCGTGGCGGAGCTGCGCGTCAAGGAAAGCGACCGCATCGCCGCCATGGCGGAGGGACTGCGTGCCAACGGCGTAAGCGTGGAAGACGGCCCCGACTGGTGGCAGGTCGAGGGGCGCGGCCCCGGCGGCGTGCCCGGCGGGGGGCTGTGCGAAAGCCACCTCGACCACCGCATCGCCATGTCGTTCCTGGTGCTGGGCCTTGCGGCGCAGGCGCCGGTGCGGGTCGATGACGCCAGCCCCATCGCCACTTCCTTCCCGATCTTCGAGGCGTTGATGACGGGCCTGGGCGCCCGCATCGGCGCCACCGAAGACGCGGCGGCCTGAAGCGGGGAGGGGGCGCCATGGCTTTCACCGTCGCCATCGACGGGCCGGCCGCCGCCGGCAAGGGCACCGTCAGCCGCGAGGTCGCGGCGCATTTCGGTTTTGCCCATCTCGACACCGGGCTGCTTTACCGCGCGGTGGGCCGCGCGACGCTGGCCGGCGCCGCGCCGCTGGAGGCGGCGCAGGCGCTGCGGGCCGAGGATCTTGCGGGAGACGA
>JBPEXR010000279.1:0-4754 GCA_052031355.1 Paracoccaceae bacterium | reverse complement strand
TCCGCGCGAGGGTCAGCAGCTCCAGCGCGGCCTGCGGCCCTTCGACCACCATCAGCGCCGTGCCCTGCCCCGCCGGGCGGGCAAAGAGGCGCAGCGCCGCGCCGGTGATCACCCCCAGCGTGCCTTCCGCCCCGATCATCAGGTGGCGCAGGTCATAGCCGGTGTTGTCCTTGCGCAGCCGCGTCAGCCCGCGCATGACCGAGCCGTCGGGCAGCACCGCCTCCAGCCCCAGGCACAGATCGCGCGCATTGCCGTAGCGCAGCACCCCGACGCCGCCGGCATTGGTGGCCAGCAACCCGCCGATCCGGGCCGAGCCTTCGGAGGCGAGCGAAAGCGGGAAGAGCCGCCCGGCCTCCGACGCGGCCGCCTGCACATCCGCCAGGATGGCGCCGGCCTGGACCTGGATCACGTTCTCCTCGGGGAACACCGCCTCGATCGCCGCCATACGCTCCAGCGACAGCAGCAGCGGCGCGGGGCCCTCGGGGCTGACCTGGCCGCCCACCAGCCCGGTGCCGCCACCGTAGGGCACCACCGGCACGCGGGCGGCCTGGGCGGCGGCGATGATCGCCGCGACCTCCGCGGTGCTGCGCGGCAGGGCCAGCGCCCCGGCCCGGCCCGCGAAACGTCCCCGCGGCTCTTCGAGATAGCGCGCCTCGGCGGGGCGCAACCGGCCCTCGGGCAGCTGCGCCTCCAGCCCTTCCAGGAAGCGCGCGTCGCAGGGGGTCAGGCTCATGCGGGTCTCCCTTGCCTTGGCCGGGGCGGGTTCAGCCGGTTTCGGTGCGCCCGCGCCGGTCCATGCGCAGCGCGGCGTACAGCACATGCGTGCGCCAGCGCCCGTTGATCTGCAGGTAGCTTTGGGCGACGCCCTCGTATTTGAACCCGCAACGCTCCAGCACGCCGCGGCTGGCGACGTTCTCGGGCAGGCAGGCGGCCTCGATGCGCGACAGGTCCAGCCGGTGGAAGGCGTGGTGCACAAGCGCCTGGATCGCCTCCTGCATGTAGCCCTGCCGGGCGTGCGCCTCGCCCACCCAGTAGCCCAGCGTGCCGGCCTGCGCCGGGCCGCGGCGGATGTTGTCGAGGGTGATGGCGCCGATCAGCGCCTCGTCGCTGCGCCGGATCATGAAGACCGGCACCGCGGTGCCCTGCGCGATGGCGCGCTGCGCCCAGTAGACGCGGTTGGTGAAGGCGCGCCGGGTCAGGTGATCCTCGGACCACGAGGGCTCCCACGGGGTCAGGAACTCGCGGCTGGCGTGGCGTAGCGCCGCCCAGCCGCGGAAGTCGGAATGCGCCGGCGGGCGCAGCACGAGGCGTTCGGTGTCGATCCGCAGCCGGCGCCGGTTCAGCAGCATCAGGCGGCCCGCCGCACCTGCAGATCCTGCAGCCGCGGTGCATCCTCGACCGGGCCGTACAGCGCCATGGCGGTGGGCGCCTCGGCCACCAGGCGGCCGCCGAATTCGCGCACGTCCCCGGTGGTGACCGAATCGATCCGCTCGACCGCCTCCTGCACGTCGGGCACGCGGCCCCAGACCTGCAGCATCCGGGCCAGACGCTCGGCCCGGTTGGAGGGGCTCTCCAGCCCCATCAGCAGCCCGGCCTTCATCTGGGCGCGGGCGCGGGCGACTTCCTCGGGGCGCATGTCGGCGGCGGCGCGGCGCATCTCGTCGACGGTGATGTTCGCCAGCTCGGCCAGCTGATCGCCCGAGGTGCCGGCGTAGATCGTCGTCATCCCGGTGTCCGCATAGGCGCCGGTCTGCGCGAAGATCGTGTAGCACAGGCCCCGCTGCTCGCGGATCTCCTGGAAGAGGCGCGAGGACATGCCCCCGCCCAGGGCCACGGTATAGACCTGCGCGGTGTAGAAGTTGGGCGCGGTGTAATCGGGGCTTTCGAAGGCCAGTGCGAAGTGCGCCTGCTCCAGCGTCTTGACCCGGCGCATCTCGCCGCCCGCGAAACGCGCCAACGGCGCCTCGGGGGCCTTTCGCGCCTCGAGGTGGCCGAAAAGACGCTCGGCCTCGCGCACCAGCGCGTCATGGTCCACCGCGCCGGCGGCCGAAAGGATCATCTGCTCGGGGCCGTAGTGTTCGGCGACAAAGCCGATCAGGTCGTCGCGGGTGAAATTCTGCACCCGCTCCGGCGGGCCCAGGATGGCGCGGCCCAGCGGCTGGTCGGGATAGGCCTGTTCCTGCAGCCAGTCGAAGATCACGTCGTCGGGCGTGTCGAGGGCCTGGCCGATCTCCTGCAGGATCACGCCGCGCTCGGTCTCGATCTCGCGCGGGTCGAACACCGGGTTCAGCAGGATGTCGGCGATCACGTCGAGGGCCAGGAAGACATCGTCCTTCAGCACGCGGGCGTAATAGGCGGTGACCTCGCGGCTGGTGTAGGCGTTGATGTAGCCGCCCACGTCCTCGATCGCCTCGGCGATCTGCCGGGCGCTGCGCCGCTCGGTCCCCTTGAAGGCCATGTGCTCCAGGAAATGGGCGATGCCGTTCTGCTCGGGACGCTCGTGCCGGCCGCCGGCGCCGACCCAGATGCCGATGGCCGCCGATTGCAGGCCCGGCATGTGTTCGGTCACAACCCGCAGGCCGTTGGAGAGGGTGTGAAGATTGACGCTGCTCACTTGGCGATACGCTCCCGGATCAGGGTTTCGAGCTGGCCTAGATCGTTGGCCACGCGGCTGACGCGCTCGGGCTGCTCATACATGTCCGCCATGCGCGGGGGCAAGGGCGGGCGCTGCCCGCTGGCCGCTTCCACTGCGTCAGGAAACTTCGCCGGGTGCGCGGTGGCCAGGGTCACCATGGGGGTGCCGGGGGCCAGATGCGCCTCCGCCACCGCGGCGCCGATGGCCGAATGCGGACACAGAAGCTGGCCGGTCGCCTGGTGGATGCGGGCGATGGCGGCGCGCGTCTCCTCCTCCGAGGCGCGGCCCGAGGCGAAAAGCTCGCCCAGCCGCGCGCGGGCGCCCTGGCTGAGGGTGAAGCCGCCCTTTTCGCGAAGCTCCTCCATCAGCTGCGCCACCGCCGCGCCGTCGCGGTCGTAGACGTCGAAGAGCGCACGCTCGAAGTTCGAGGAGACCTGGATGTCCATCGAGGGGCTGATCGAGGGCGCGACCTCCCCCACCCGGTACTCGCCCGTGGTCAGGCAGCGGTGCAGGATGTCGTTCTGGTTGGTCGCGACCACCAGCTTGGCGATCGGCAGCCCCATCGCCCGGGCGACGTGACCGGCGAAGATGTCGCCGAAGTTGCCGGTGGGCACGGTGAAGGCAACCTCGCGGTCCGGGGCGCCCAGCTCCACCGCGGCGGTGAAGTAGTAGACGACCTGCGCCAGCACCCGCGCCCAGTTGATCGAGTTGACGCCGGCGAGGCGCACCTCGTCGCGGAAGGCGAAGTCGTTGAACATGTCCTTGAGCCGCGCCTGGCAATCGTCGAAATGCCCGTCGAGGGCCAGCGCGTGCACGTTCGCCTCGGAGGGCGTGGTCATCTGGCGGCGCTGCACCTCCGACACCCGCCCGTGCGGGTAGAGGATGAAGACATCGACCGCCTCCAGCCCGCGGAAAGCCTCGATCGCGGCCGAGCCGGTGTCGCCGCTGGTCGCCCCGACGATGGTCACCCGCTGGCCCGAGCGGGTGAGCGAGGCCTCGAACATCTGGCCGATCAGCTGCATGGCGAAGTCCTTGAACGCCAGCGTCGGGCCGTGGAACAGCTCCAGCACGAAATGGCCCGGGCCCAGCTGCACCAGCGGCGCGCGGGCCGCGTGGTCGAACCCGGCGTAGGCGCGCGCGATGATGGCGCGGAATTCCTCGTCGGTGAACGCCTCGCCGATGAAGGGCCGCATGATGCGGAAGGCCGCCTCTTCGTAGGGCAGGCCGGCCAGGGCGCGGATATCCCCGGCCGAAAGGCGCGGGATGTCCTGCGGCACGTACAGCCCGCCGTCGCGCGCGAGGCCCGTCATCATCGCCTCTTCGAAGCCCAGGACGGGGGCGCTGCCACGGGTAGAGATATACTGCATCAGGTCTTCCTTCGGCCGGCTTGGTGCTGGTGGCGGATGTACCACAGGGTCATCCCCGCCCAGATCGCGGCGAGGGAAAACCAGGTGATCGCGTATTGCAAGTGATCGTTGGGAATCTGCGCCGTGCCGACGGGCAGCGGCGCGACCGCGGGCTCGGCCGGGTCGAGGCGGCGCGCGACCAGCAGAACCGGCTCCGTCCCCAGCGCCGCGGCCATTTTCGGCAGATCGCGGGCGAACCAGATGTTGCGCGCCTCGTCAGCCGGCGGCGTCGCCTCCGAGATCTCGTCGGGCCACAGAAGGTTGCCGGTAACCTGCACCGCGCCCGCGGGGGGCGGCGGCACCTCGGCGTCGATGCGGATGAAGCCGCGGTCCAGCAGGATGCGGCGGCCGCCCTCGGCCTCGAAGGGCGAGACCAGGCGGTAGCCGGCGCCGATGCGCTTCTGGCTGACCAGCACGCGCAGCGCCTCTGTCCCGATCACCCCCTCGGCCGCGACGGGCGCGTATTGATCGGCCGAAACCCCCGGCGCGTCCGGCAAGGCGACGGGCTCGGCGGCGATGCGCGCCTCGATCTGCGCCAGGATCCCCTCTTTCCAGGCGAGGCGCTGCACCTGCCAGACCCCGAGGGACAGCAGGATCGCGCAGCCGGCAATGCCGAAGAGCAAGGGCAGGAGAAGGCGTTTGACCAAGGGGAGCATCCGCTGTGGTGATGGCGCCGGGCCCGGGGGCCCGGAAGAGAAAAGGCGCGCGCCGGG
>JBPEXR010000278.1:0-1885 GCA_052031355.1 Paracoccaceae bacterium | reverse complement strand
ATGACGCGGATCGCGATTTCCCCCCGGTTCGCAACGAGGATCTTCTGGAATTCCGGCATGGCCCCCCCTTCGTGGTCTGGCAGCGCTAGGGCGCCGCGCGGCCATGCTGCACCGCAGCGCGTGTCAGCGCAAGTCCCGCGGATGACGGGCGGAGAGCGCCCTCACCCCGAGGCGCAGGAGATGCAGCGGCGCACCGAGGGGTCGAAGACCAGCCGCTTCTCGGCGATCTCCTCGCCGCAATCCTCGCAATAGCCGAAATCGGGGGTGCCCAGCCGCGACAGCGCATCGCGCAGCGCCGCGCGCTGGGCGTCGCGGCGCGCCTGGGCGGCCTTGGCCATGGCCTGCGACTGCAGCGCGTCCATGCGGCTGAGCCGCCCGATCGCCGCCTGGTCCAGCGCCACGGTCTGCTGGCCCTCGGCCCCGGCGCGGTCTTCCTCGGCCAGGGCGGCAAGGCGGCTTTCGATCAATTGTCGGAACCTGATACGCGCGGCCTCGTCCATTTCCCCTTGCTCCTGCCCGGTCTTTGCGTTTTTGCATACCGACCCTATCTGGTAGCTTGGGCTCAGGCAAAGGAGTGATCGCCATGGCCGAGACACGCGCGAAAGTGGCGGAGCTGGACCCCGTCTGGGCACGCATCATGCGAGAGGCCGAGGAGGCGATCGTGCAGGAGCCGCTGCTGGGCGGGCTGGCGCATGCCTCGATCCTGCACCATCCGACCATCGAGCGTGCGCTGGGGTTCCGAATCTCGCTGAAGCTGGCCTCGGGCGAGATGAGCGAGCAGATCCTGCGCGAGATCTGCGACGAGGCCTACAGCGCCGACCCGGAGCTGGCCCAGGCGGCCCGTGCCGACATCGCCGCCGTCTACGAGCGTGACCCGGCCTGCCACCGCCTGCTGCAGCCGCTGCTGTTCTTCAAGGGCTTCCAGGCGGTCCAGGCCTACCGCGTCGCCAACTGGCTGTGGCGCGAGGGGCGGCGGGACCTGGCCTATTTCCTGCAGGCGCGCATCTCCGAGGTCTTCGGCATCGACATTCACCCCGCCGCGCGCATCGGCAAGGGCATCATGATCGACCACGCCCATTCCATCGTCATCGGCGAGACGGCGGTGGTGGGCGACAACGTCTCCATGCTGCATTCGGTGACCCTGGGCGGCACCGGCAAGGAAGAGGAAGACCGCCACCCGAAGATCGGCGACGGCGTGCTGATCGGCGCCGGGGCGAAGGTGCTGGGCAACATCCGCGTCGGCCATTGCAGCCGCATCGCCGCCGGCTCGGTCGTGCTGAGCGAAGTGCCCCCCTGCAAGACGGTGGCGGGCGTGCCGGCGCGCATCGTGGGCGAGGCGGGCTGCGACCAGCCCTCGGTCTCGATGGACCAGGTGCTGCGCGGGGATATCGCCGACCTCTGACGGGCTTGCGCGCCGCGCCGCCGGGCCTTGCGCTTGACAAGCGCGCGGGCGCGGCGGCCTTCTGAACGTATGCCGCATCCCTTCGATCCGCAGGAGGTTCTGGACCTGCCGCTGATGGCCAACCTGGCCACGCGGGCTGCGGATGGCGCGCCGCGCAACGCCCCCGTCTGGTACCACTGGGAGGGCGGGGCGCTGTGGATGCCGGCCGCGCGGGACAATTCCTCGGCCCGGCGCATTGCGCAGGACCCGCGCGTCGCGGTGGAGATCGTGCACTACGAGAACGCCGCCGGCGTGCTGCGCCACCTCGGCCTGCGCGGCCGCGCCTCCATCGAGCCGATGGACGCCGCCCTTTTCCGCCGCCTGCTGCGGCGCTACCTCGGGCCGGAGGCGCAGTGGAACGATTGGTTCATCGCCGAGGTGGCGCGTATCGACGACCCGGACGGCCGGCTGATCCGCCTCGCGCCTGAGAGCGTTTTCACCAAC
>JBPEXR010000277.1:0-2426 GCA_052031355.1 Paracoccaceae bacterium | reverse complement strand
CGCCGGCTCGGGCGTGCGGGCGGCGGCTTGCGGTGCGGGTTCGGCCTCGGGCGTCGGCGCGGGCTGGGCCGCGGCGCCGGCCCCGGCACCTCCGCTGGCCCCCAGCCGCGCGGCGCGACGTTCCGCCTCGCGGGCACGGCGGCGGGCGCTGTATTCGCGGTGCGGCGCATCGTCGAGGCCCAGCTCGGGCTGGCTTTCCAGGCCCCCGGCCTCGGCGGCGCGGGTTTCGGCCTCGCGGCGTGCCTCCTCGCGCAGCAGCTCGGCGACAGAGGGATCGAGGCGCCGGCGCGGCGGTTCTTCCCCGCCGTCGGCCCCAGCGCCTTGCGCCTCGTTGCCCCCAACATCAGCAGCTTGCTCCGCCGGCGCCTCGGGCGCGTCAGCCGCATCCGTTGCCGCGACCGGTTCGCTCTGCGACAGGCGCGGGCCGGGCGTGGCCTCGGCCGTTGCCGGGGCGGTGACCTGCGGCGCGTCTTCTGCCTGCGGGGACGTGTCCACCTGGTCCTGGGCGCCGCCGCGCATGCTGTCGCGGACCTGCGCGCGGATCGCGTCCTCGCCGGTGGCGCTGTCCCCTGCCGGCATCGCGGACGGGTCCTCGGCGCTGGCAACCTCCTCCGCCGGGGGGGCAGGCGGGGTTTCGGGGGCTGTCTGCGCCGGCTGCTCAAAGGCCGGGGCGGCGGGGGCGGCCTGCGGTTCCGCTTCGGGCTCTGGCGCGGCTTCCGGCTCCGGCTCTGGCTCCGGCTGGGGTTCAGGCTCCGGCGCGGGCGGCGCTTCGGCCCTGGGCGGCGCTTCCGGGGCCGGCTGGGGGGACGCCTGGGGCTCCGCCTGCGCTTCGGCGTGCTCCTGCTGCGCGTCCTGCTGCAGCCCTTCGGGCATCGGCTGGCTCAACTCTTCGGCGAGATCGGCGCCCTCCGCCTCATGCGACTGGAACCAGGTATGGCCGCAGCTAGAGCACTGCACATCGCGCCCCGCGTGCGGGATCACTTCGTCCGGCACCTCGTATTGCGCGCCGCAGTTCGGGCAGATCAGCCTCATTCCGTTTCCCCCGGATCACCCGCCGATACAATTTCGGGCTTTCGTTCAGCCTATGGTGGCTTGTCCTTTGACAAAAGTCCAATCGGCAAGCCGCTGCCACATTGCAACCTTTTCGCGGCTAAGGCACAACAGGGCATTGTGAAACTGGCCGGGGACATGCGGTGATCGAGCTGGACAGCGTGGCCTATTCCTACGGTGGCGGCGAGTTGCTGAGCGATGTCTCCCTGAAGTTGTCGCCCGGCTCGTTCCACTTCCTGACGGGGCCCTCGGGGGCGGGCAAATCCACCCTTCTGAAGCTTTGCTACGGCGCGCTGGTGCCCACCGCCGGGCAGGCGCGCCTTTTCGGCCGCGACCTGCGCGAGATGGACCGCGACGCCATTGCCCTGACCCGCCGCCGCATCGGCGTCGTGCACCAGGACTGCCGCTTCCTGGATCACCTGAGCGTGCGGGAGAACGTCGCCCTGCCGCTGACGGTCTCCGGCCAGGGCGAGCTGGCGGAAGAGGCGAACCTGTCGGAACTGCTGGCCTGGGTCGGGTTGACCCGCCGCGCCAAGGCCCTGCCGCCCGAGTTGTCGGGCGGCGAGCGGCAGCGCGCGGCCCTGGCGCGCGCCGTCATCATGTCGCCGGAGGTGATCCTCGCGGACGAGCCGACGGGCAACATCGACTGGGAGATGTCCCAGCGCCTGCTGACCCTGCTGGTGGAGCTGAACCGCATGGGCAAGACCGTGATGATCGCCACCCACGACCTGGGCCTGATCCGCGCCGCCAAGACGCAGGTGCAGGCCCGGGTCCTGCGCATCGCGGGGCGGCGGCTGCAACTGGCGGGGGCGGACCTGTGAAGCGCCTGCTGGCCGCGGCGGCCGAATTCATCGCCGGCGACGCCCAGGCGGACCGCGTGGTGCCGCCTTCGGGCTTCACCGTCTGGCTGACGCTGTTCACCGCCGGGGCGATGGCCTTTCTGGCGGTCTTCGTGCTGGCGCTGTCGCTGGCCGCGGGGCGGCTGGCGGACCAATGGGGCGGCGATCTGGCGCGCAGCTCGACGTTGCGCATCTCGGCCCCCGCCGACCAGATGGAGGCGCAGCTGGCGCGGGCCCTCAAGATCCTGCGCACCACGCCCGGGATTGCCCGCGCCCGCGCCCTGGATACCGCCGAGCAACAGGCGCTGCTGGAGCCCTGGTTCGGCCCCGACCTGCCGGTCGAGAGCCTGCCGATCCCGCAGCTGGTGGAGATCGTCGAGGAGGGCGACGGCTTCGATGCCGAGGGCCTGCGCCTGCGCCTGTCGGCCGAGCTTCCGGGCGCGGTGCTGGACGATCACACCCGCTGGCGCCGCCCGCTGGTGCGCGCCGCCAGCGCGCTGCGGCTGCTGGCCCTGGGTGCGGTGGTGCTGATCGGCG